>NZ_JBVHLF010000042.1:0-71151 GCF_055559155.1 Kitasatospora sp. NPDC024654 | reverse complement strand
ACGTCCGGACCGTGACCGGCTACGGCGTCCAGGTGCGGACCCTGGCCGAGTTCTTCGACCGACTGATCGTCATCGACCGGGCCACCGCGTTCATCTCGGCCAACGACGACCGCACCGAGGCCGCGATGATCACCGAGCCGGCCGTCGTCCGGTTCCTCAGCGACGTCTTCGAGCGCTCCTGGGACCGCGCCGAGCCGTTCCCCTTCGTGCCGATCCACTCCGCCCAGGCCGCCCCCGAGGTGGTCCCGTCCATCCGGGAGTCCATCCAACGGCTGCTGGTGGAGGGCCACTCGGACAAGGTCATCGCCCGCCGCCTGGGCATCAGCGAACGGACGCTACAGGCGCACGTGGCACACATCAAGGACAGCCTGGGCGCCCGGAACCGGTTGCACCTGGGCTTCCTGCTGGGCCGCAGCGAGACCGTCCTGGTGCTGTGAGACCCGCGCCCCGACCGCCGGCACCTTGGCCGCGCCCGGGATGCCGCCTTCGGCGGAGCCGAGCACGCGACCACACGGCGTGGCAGCGGGCGGACCCGTCACTCCGGCCGCACGACCGCGCGCAGGTAGGCCTCGGCGAAGAGTTCGCAGACCTCGTTCACGGGTGGGAGGTCGACGCCCCGCACGGGGTCGAGCACGGGTCGCAGGAGAATGTGGGTGACCATCGGGCCCAGCAGGAGCTGGACCAGGACCGGGAGTGGCAGCCGTCGCATCCGGCCCGCCTCCACGTGCGGCAGCAGGAGCCGGGCGAGGCTGTCGAACAGGCGCGGGAGGTACGCCCGCATCGCTCGCGCGGCGGGCCCGTCCGGCCGGCTGAAGAGGTCCGCGAAGATCGCCGGGAGCACGCGCGGCTCGCGGTCGAACGCCGTGATCACGGCTCGGTAGAGAGCCCGCACGGTGTCCTCCAGGTGCTCCGGCGGGTCGGCGGCCAGGGCCTCCAGGTCGAGCAGCGGTCCGTAGAGTTCGTAGACGGCGCCGAGCAGGCCGTCCCGGCCGTCGAAGACCGTGTGCAGGCTGGGGAGCGAACACGCGGCCCGCTCCGCGACGGCGTCCAGGGTCACCGCGCCGAGGCCCCGCTCGGCGACGAGCTGCGCCGCCGCCTCGATCGCGCGCTCGCGGACCGGCCGCCGGCCGCCGGGGTCGACGCCTGCCCGCCGGACCGCCTCGTCCAGCGCGCCCCTGGAGCCGCCCAGCCGGCGCAGCAGCGTGCTGCGGGAGACGCCGGCCGCCGCGGCGATCGCCGTCAGCGGGACGTCCGCGACGTCCCGGCCGCGTTCCCTCGCCGCCGCCAGGGCGGCGGCCACCAGATCCCGCATCTGTTCGTGCTCCTGCATGTGCTCCATGATACGGCTTGACACCTGAGACCGTTCCAAAGACTCTGTATATGAGAGTTCCACCAGGAACGAGGGGAGAGTGCCATGAGCGTCGTCATCTCCGGGGGTGGACCGGCCGGCATGATGCTGGGCCTACTGCTGGCGCGGGCCGGGATCGAGGTGACCGTGCTGGAGAAGCACTGCGACTTCCTGCGCGACTTCCGCGGCGACACCGTCCACGCGTCCACCGTGCGGCTGATGGACGAGCTGGGCCTGGGGCGGAAGTTCGCCGCGCTGCCGCAGAGCAGGCTGGGCAACATGGAAGTGCCCACGGCGGACGGCGGCCGGGTGCGGCTGACCGACTTCGCGGCCCTGCCCGCGCCCTACAACTACATCGCGATGATCCCGCAGTGGGACCTGCTCAACCTGCTCGCCCAGGAGGCCCGGCGGGAGCCGTCGTTCACCCTGCGGATGAACACCGCGGCGACCGGGCTGATCCGGGAGGACGGCAAGGTCGTCGGCGTCCGCTACCGCACCCGGGACGGCGAGGAGGGCGAGATCCGCGCCACCCTCACCGTCGCGGCCGACGGCCGCCACTCCGCGCTGCGCCAGGACGCCGGTCTGGTGCCCCGGGAGTTCCCGGTCCCGTTCGACACCTGGTGGTTCCGGCTGCCCAGGCACCTCGCGGAGCAGACCCAGGAGCCCCGGCTGGTCCCCGCGTTCCGGGCCGGCGAGTTCGCGCTGAGCATCACCAGGAACGACTACTTCCAGATCGCCTACTTCACCACGAAGGGATCCGACGCCCGCCTGCGCGCCGAAGGCGTCGAACGCTTCCGGGCGCGGATCGCCGACCTGATGCCGCAGTACGTGGACCGGGTCGACCAACTGCCGAGCATGGACGACGTCCACCTGCTCGACGTCCGGCTCAACCGGCTTCCGCACTGGTACGCCGACGGTCTCCTGTTCATCGGCGACGCCGCCCACGCGATGTCCCCGGCCGGCGGAGTGGGGATCAACCTCGCCATCCAGGACGCGGTCGCGGCGGCCACGCTGCTCGCCGAACCGCTGCACCGGGGCCGGCTGACCACCGCCGACCTGGCGAAGGTCCAGCGGCGGCGGTGGCGGCCCATGGTGGTCCTGCAGCGCGTGCAGCTGATGCTGCACGACGGGCTCTTCGCCCCGGTCCTCACCGGCCGCCGGATCGGCCCGCCCACCTCGATGGTCCTGGCCACCCGGTACCTCCCCGGGTTCCGCCAACTCCCTTCTCGCCTGGTCGCGTTGGGCCCGCGCCCGGAGCACGCCCCGGCCTTCGCCCGGCGCTCCCCGGCGGAGTCGGCGAGGGCGTAGGCGCCGCCGATCCCGCGAGCGCCGGGCCGGCCCGTGAACGTGGGCTTGCCGGTCCGGCGCACCGGTCGGTCCGGCCGTGGCGCCACGCCACGGGCAGGGGCGCCACGGCCGCCGCAGGTCAGCCGGCCGCGACCTCGTGGGCACGCCAGGTCGCGCGGACGAGTTCCCGCTCGGCCGCCGTGAGATGGACGGCGGTCGCGAGCCAGCTCTCGGCGTACCGGTCGGCGCCGGCGTCGCCGAGCCGTCCGAAGACGTCGCGCCGGCGCCGGTCGGCCTCGGCCGCGAGGGCGGTGGTGAGCTCGGCGGCGGTGTGGAAACCGGTGCGCCGCAGAGCCGTCGCGTCCGTACGGGCGCCGCCGCCGCGCTGCGACTCGGCGAGGGCGCGGCGCCCGCCGGCGAGGGCGAGCTCCACCTGGCGGCGCACCCGCCACAGCGGGGACTCGCCCAGTGGGTCGGGCCCCGCCGCGCTCACCGGCTGGTCCGGGGCGCACTCCTCGGCGGTGGGCAGGTGCGTGCCCTGGAGCAGGTCGTAACCGAGGTCCGCACGCCCGTGCCACTCGGGCGGCAGCCTGAGCGTGGCCGTGGCCCCCGGCAGCGGTGCGAGCGCCAGCGGGCGCAGGGTGGCGGCCCGGTCGGCGTCCACCCGGGCGAGTACCCGCACCCGCAGGCCCGGACGGGCCGCGAGCTTCGCGAGGTTGGCGGTGTGCGCCAGGTCCGGGTGGCGGTTGGCGGCGACCAGCCGGATCAGGGGGCCGCGCGCCCGCCCCGTCACCGGGTCGAGCTCGCGGGCGAGCACGCTGTCGGTGTCGGCGCCGAGGACGACCAGGTCGCAGCCGACGGGCCGACGAACTCGCTCGGTCCGCTCCGGATCCGCGAGCGGGCCGTCGGCGAGGCGCTCGGCCGCGGCCTCGGCCAGCGGTCGGGCGAACAGCGCCGCCAGGGGGCCCGAGCCCCAGTCCAGCCCCGCCACCGGGTTGGCGCGCACGCCACGGCCGGAGCCCAGCCGGCCGTCCGCCGAGACGATCGCGCCGGAGATCAGCAGACCGCCCCGGGAGAGCTGCGCGTGGTCCAGCGCCGCCGCTCCCACCGAGACGGGGGCGGTGCCGGCGCCGCGGGCACGGGCCGCACCGCCCGGCTTGACGTCGGCGACCGACATCCACCGGCCGTCCTCGGTGACCAGATGGGTCACCACTCCCCCGTAGCCGGTGGCGGTCAGCACCGGTTCGCGGCACACCCCGTACACCCGCAGGGCGCCGCCCGGCTGGTAGGCGCGGCGTGCGCCGCCGAGCAACGACCGGTCCACCGGGCCGGAGCGGAGCAGCGCGGTGACGAGCAGGAGCTCGCGCAGCGCGGCGGCCAGATCCGCGGTGCGGTGGCTGCTGTGGCGGGCGCGGGCGCCGCGCAGACCGCGGACCACGCGCAGCGCGGCGGCCTCCGCGCGGTGCAGATCGGCCAGCCGGGCGGTGTGGGCCGCGCGCAGCAGCTCGGCCTGCGCGACTGCCCCGGCCCCGGGCACGCCCGCGGCGAGGGCGGCCGCGGCGGCGGCCCACAGCTCGGCGGCGGCCGCGGCCTGGGCGGGCATCGGCTCGACGACGACCGGCGCCGGCTCCTGCTCCCTGGCTGGCTCGGCTGTCACCCGGGCGGCCTCGACCTGGCCGCCGTCGGCCTGCGCGTCGTCGGGTGCGCCCGGTTCGCCCGGTGTGGCGCCGTCGGCGGCCGGTGGGTCGGCGATCGGGCAGCAGCCAAGCACCGCCGCCCGGTGCAGGCACCGCGGCGCGAGCAGGCAACCGCACTGCGCCTGCCCCTCCCCGGTGACCACGCCGGTGGGGCCGGGCACCAGGGTGACCAGGGCGTCCTCGCCGCACCGGACGGTGACACCCGAGCCGTCGGGTGCGGGCTCGAGGGGCAGCGCGGCGTACTGCCCGATCGCCGCGTCGAGCTTCCTGCGCAGCCGGGACGTCAGCAACTCGACGGTGGTTGCCAGCAGTTCGGGTGCGACGGGGGGCAGTTGGAGGTCATCGGTGGCGGTCATCGGGTTTCTCCACGCAGGCGCTCGCCCACCCAGCGGGCGAGGGCGAGGGGGCTGAGGGCGGCCACCGGCATGCCGGCGGCGACGAGTTGACGGGCGATCGGCACCGAGTAGCGCGGGGTGCCACTGTCGTCCAGCGCCGCGCAGCCCAGCAGGTGCACCCCGGAGGAGGCCAGCGCCCGGACCTCGCCGAGCAGGCCGCCCAGGGGGTAGCCCTCCTCGAAGTCGCTGACGACCACGACGAGGGTGCGGCTGGGCACGGTGACCAGCGATCGGGCGTGGGCGAGCGCGGCGGCGATGTGGGTGCCGCCGCCGACCCGGACCTCCAGCAACAGCGACAGCGGGTCGCGGACCCGGTCGGTGAGATCGGCGATCTGGGTCGAGAAGGCCAGGAAGTGGGTGGACAGGGTCGGCACGCCGCCCAGTACCGCCGCGGTGAGAGCGGACCAGATGACCGAGGCCTCCATCGATCCGGAGACGTCGACCACCAGGATCAGCCGCCAGTCGGCCTCCCGTCGTGAGCGGGTGCTGAACACCGGCTGCTCCGGCACGACGACCGTCCGGCCGTCCGTGAGGCGCCGGGTGTGGGCCAGGTTGGCCCGCAGGGTGCGCGGCAGGTCGATCCGGCCTCCCGGACGGCGGGTCGGCCGCGCGGTGGCCAGGCCGGTGAGGGCGGGGCGCAGCCTGGTCGCGAGCTCGCGGGCGAGTTCGTCGACCAGGCGACGCACCAGTGGACGCAGCCGCTCGAGCTGGTGCTCGGGCATGCCGCCGGCCAGGGTGAGCACGGAGGTCAGCAGTTCCATCGAGGGGCGGACGGACGTCGGGTCGAGCTCGGCGAGCACGTCGGTGCGGCCCGAGTCCGCGGCGGCGGCGAGCACTTCCTCACGGACGTCCGCGCCGAACAGCGCCTCGAGTTCCTTCGACCACTCGCGGGCGGTGGGGAAGGACTCCTGCTGACCGCCACCGGCGCCGGACCCGCCGCCGAGGTCGGCGGATCCCTCGCCGCGGCCCGCGCCGTAGAGCTCGTCCAGGGCCTGCGCGTAGCGGCGGGCACCCGCGGGCAGGCGCTCCGGTTCGCGGCCGAGCAGCAGTCGCCAGCGGTCGGCCGTCGAGAGTCGCCGCGGTGTGGCGGTACCCGCGGGCCCGGCCGGCTCGGCCAGCTCGGCCGTGGCGAGTGGGGCGGGCGCGGCCTGGGTGGGCTCGGCCGCCGGCCCGGTGGCCTCGGCCCCGGTAGCGCCTGTTGTCGACGGGAGGGCGTCATCGGGCCTGGTGCCGGCCGCCGTTGACGCGGTCGCACCGGCCGCGTGGGCAGTGGTGCCGGCCTCCCCCGGCCCGGCTGCCGGGGCTCCGGTCCCGACCGGGGTGGTGCCCGGCAGACCGAGGGCCGCGAGGGCCTCGGCAGCGGCGCTGTCCGCCGCCGTCCACAGGGCGATCAGCTCGGCCGGTGCCGCGAGCGTCAGATCGAGGCGCTCGCCGAGGTGTTCGGTGACGGTGTCCAGCAGCCGCCCGCGCCCGGTGGGGCTGAGCGCGTCGAAGC
This sequence comes from Kitasatospora sp. NPDC024654, assembly GCF_055559155.1. Classification (NCBI taxonomy): domain Bacteria; kingdom Bacillati; phylum Actinomycetota; class Actinomycetes; order Kitasatosporales; family Streptomycetaceae; genus Kitasatospora; species Kitasatospora sp. NPDC024654. The sequence goes on along the minus strand of NZ_JBVHLF010000042.1, from coordinate 64,929 downwards.
CGGCCCGCAGCGCGGGCAGCCGCCGCAGGAACGCACGGTCGGGCAGGACGTCGATCCGCTCGACCAGCGGGCCTAGGGCACCGGGCGCGTACTGCAGCAGCGGGCCTCCGGCCGTCAGCAGCCCGGCCAGCAGCCGGGCGAGCCGGCGCCGGCCCTCGGGGTCGGCTGCCGAGTCGACCCAGCCCGCCACCCGGGTGCCGAGCTGGTCGGCGGTGTCCAGGTCGAGCAGGACGCGGCACGCGAGGGCCGCGCCCTGGAGGAGCGGTGAACCCGTCCGGGCCAGGGCGGCGAGCGCGTCCTCCATGCGCAGCCCGAGCCGGTCCTCGCCGGCCCGGGTGGCGAGGGCGACCAGGGCGGCGGCGTCCGCCGGGTCCTCGCTGCCGGCGAGGCCGGGCAGGCCGCGGACGGCCGCGTCCAGCAGGGTGCCGGCCAGTTCGGCTGCCCGGGCCCGGCTGTGCTCGGTGGTGCCGGGCAGGTGGGCAACCCGCAGTGCCTCCAACAGGTCCAGCGCGTCGAGGAGTTCGGGCAGGGTCGCCGAGACGGGCAGGAGCCCCTCGGCCTCGGCCAGGTACTCGGCCACCAGGGCCGGCAGGTCACAGCGGGCGGCGGCGCGCAGCCCGTCGAGCAGCTGGGCGCAGGTCGGCCCGCCGTCCGCGGCCTGGCCGCGCGCGGTCTGGCGCAGGGTGCCGGCGGCGGCGAACTCGGCGGTGACCCCGCGCACGCCGGCCAGGTCGAGCCGGGCGGCCACGGACGGGGTCCAGGCCATCCGCCAACGGGTGGTCAGCGCGGAGGCGTCACCCGTGCCGGACACCTCCAGTGCCCTGCCGTAGCCGACCCCCAGGACGGCGAGTCGCTGCAGCAGCACCTCGCGGCGCCCGTCCAGCGCGGAGCGCAGCGGGTCGAGCCGCAGCTCGCGGGAGTCGGGGTCGTCCGGGCTGGGCAGGCGCAGGGCCACGAGTTCGGCCTCCACCGACGGGCCGAGGCCGGAGCGCGGGGTGCCGGGGGCGAGCCGGCCGCGGTCAGCGCCGACCAGCACGGTCTCGAGGGCCTTGGCGAGAGCCCGGCCGCGGCCGAGCGGCTCGCCCTGGCCGAGGACGGCCGCGACCGCCTCCAGGAGTTCGCCACGGCCGGGGGCCGGCAGGCCGCGCAGCCGGGCGAGATCGCAGGCCAGCCGGAGGGTCTCGGCGGCCTCGCCGGTGCCGGCCGGGTGTCCGGCCGCGCGCAGCTCGCGGCAGACCTCGGTGATCGCCCGGGCCGCCGCCTCGTGGAGCCGCCGGGGATCACCCTGTGCGGTGAGCACGGCCTGCTGCCACCGCGGGTCGCGGATGCCCGCTGGGTAGCCGGACCGGGCGTCGAGGAGATCGAAGGTGTACGGGACGATGGAGGTGACCGGTCCGCCGTCGGCCGGCGCCGGCGTGGTGGACGGGACCTCGGCCGGCGGCTCCGCGCGGAGCGCGGGGGTGTGGAAGGCGCCGACGACCGCGGCGACGCGGGCCCCGCCGGCCGCTGCCCGGCCGATCACCCGGCTCATGTGCGCCTCGCGGGCGAGATCCTCGGCGGGCACTCCGGCCCGCCCGGCGGCGTCCCGGCGCAGCGCCCAGCCGACGGCCAGCGCGGCGCGGCGTACCGCCTCCGGTGTGCTGCCGGGGGCCCGCACCTCGACCGAGCGGTCCCACAGGTCGTCACCGTCGCGGCCGGTGCCGGCAGCCCGGAGGGCGTCCGCGTACCCGGTGCCGGTGGGGCGTTCGCCGGCGTCGGTGTCCGGACCCGGCGCGGTCCAGCCCTTGTCGGCGAGCGGCAGGTCGCAGCAGAGCACCTCGACGCCGTGCTCGCGGGCCCAGCGGATCGCGGCGAGCTCGGGTGAGAAGTCGGCGAACGGGTAGAAGCCGAGTCGTCCGTCCCCGTCCGCCCCGGCGAGGGCGACCGGGGCCAGTGTGCCGGGGTCGGCGAGGTGCGGGAGCCACCGCTGGAAGTCGGCCGGCAGTTCCACGCAGAGCACCCGTGGGGCGGCCTCGTCGAGCAGCGCCGGCATCACGGCGGCCAGGGCCGGGCTGTGGTGCCGGACGCCGATCAGGTACGGCCGTGCGCAGGTGGCGAGCGACTCGACCGCCTGGCGCGGATCGGCCGGGTCCGGGGAGGTACGGAGGTCGGTCAACGCAGGTTCTCCCGCAGGTCCCACAGGCGGCGCCACAGGGCCGAGCCGTCCTCGGCGCGGCGGCGCACCGGTCCGTCCCAGTAGCCCAACAGGCGGGCGTGGTCGGCCGGGTCGTCCTTGCGGACCGCGCCGAGCAGGTGGCCGGGGACGAGGTCGAGGGCGTCGCCGCCGGGCAGGTAGGCGCGGGCCAGACCGAGCGAGGCGGCGACGTGGACGGCCTCGGCGGTGGACATCACCGTGCCGGGCCGCTCGACGTCCCAGCCCTCGGCCGAGCGGCCGGTGCGCAGGTCACGGAAGACGGTGACCAGGACGTCGAGCACCGCGTCGTCCACGCCGAAGGCGGCCCCGGCGCGCTGCACGACGGCGGTGGCCTGGGTGCGGACCAGCCGCGTCTCGGCGTCCGCGTCGGCGATCGGGTGCACCGTCTCGAAGTTGAAGCGCCGCTTGAGGGCCGCGGACATCTCCGACACGCCGCGGTCGCGCAGGTTGGCGGTGGCGATCACGGTGAAGCCGGGTACGGCGGCGACCGTGGCCTCGGGGGAGCCGGCGAGCTCCGGCACGCTCACCCGTCGGTCGGAGAGGATCGACACCAGGGCGTCCTGCACCTCCGGCAGGCAGCGGGTGACCTCCTCGATCCGGGCGACCTTGCCGTTGCGCATCGCGGTCATCACGGGCGAGGCGACCAGCGCCTGCGGGGTGGGGCCCTGGGCGAGCAGCAGCGCGTAGTTCCAGCCGTAGCGGAAGGCGTCCTCGGTGGTGCCTGCGGTGCCCTGCACGGTCAGCTCGCTCGTGCCGCTCACCGCCACCGACAGCAGCTCGGAGAGCATCGACTTGGCGGTGCCGGGCTCACCGACCAGCAACAGGCCGCGTTCACCGGCCAGGGTGACCACGCAGCGCTCCACCAGGGCGCGCTCACCGACGAACTTCGGCGCGACGACCAGCTTCGCCGGCAGCGCGCCGGCCTTGCGGCGCTTGGGCGGCAGGGTGAGCGCCTCGCCGTCGCTGCCGCACACGAAGGTCACCACCGCGCTCGGGGTCAGCGCCCAGCCGGGCGGGCGGGGGCCGTCGTCGTAGGCGGCGAGGAAGGCGAGTTCCGCCGCGTGGCGCTGCTCGGCCGGCGGGATCTGCCGGGCCTGCGGGGCCGTCTGATCGGTCGTGGGGCTCATGGTGTCGGTCCTTGGATCCGTGGGAGAAGGGGTCGGGGGCAAGCGGGTGCGGCGCGGCACGGCGACGTCGCGCCCTGGGGCGGTCGAGAAGGGGGGCCGGGTGGAAGGCGGGGCGGGCCGGCGCCGCGCCCCGCCCCGGTCGTGGCGTCAGCGGCGCCGGCCGCGGCGGGCCCTGGGCGTCTTCAGCTCCTCGAAGCGCGGCAGGTCGCCGTCGAGCACGCGCTGCCAGGCCCGGCGGTACAGCCCGGCCGCGCTCTCGGCGGGCAGCAGCACGCCCAGCGCGGTGCTGCCGCCGCCGAGCAGCGGGAGCTTCCAGGTCTCCAGCGGCAGGTGCGGGCCGCGCTGCTCGGTCCAGCCGCCGGGCAGGAAGAGCGTCCGCCCGGCCCGGGTGCGGGTGGCCCGCACGACCAGGTCGCTCGCCGCGAGCTCGGCCCGGGCGGCCTTGAGCCGGGCCGGCCGCCAGCCCGTCCAGCGGGCGGTGTTGCGGTCGGTCGGATCGGGCATGGCCAGCAGCATCAGGTAGAGCGCGGCGGCGTCCGCGCCGAGCCCGTGCCGCTCGGAGGCGTCCGCGACCAGGTCGGGCACCGAACGCGACGGGTCCTGCGGCCACCAGGTGCCGTCCGGGCCGCGCTCGCCGGCCACCGGGTCACCCGGGTCGCCGAGCAGTGCCTCGTAGCCGGGCGATCTGACCGCCTCGAGGGCGGCCTCGGCCGGGAAGGGCTCGGCCGCGTTCTCCCGCAGCGCGGGCAGGTACGGGTCCTCGCCGGCCGGGCCCAGCAGGGCCGTGCGAATGGCGGGGGCGGGCTGGCTGTCATGGGTGGCCATGACGATCGCGCCGTACCGCTCGTAGCCCTCGCCGACCTCGCTCGGCGCGCCAGCCACCTTGCGGAAGTGCGGCAGGCTGACGTAGCGGCCCAGGTCGAGCATCAGCCCGGGATGGGCGAGCCGGGCGCGGACGGCGGCCAGCGTGACGGGCAGTGAGGCGCGCAGCGGGTCGCCCGCGGGCAGCCGGTGGGCGAGCCAACCGGCCATCGCCACCGCGCCGACCAGGCTGGCGGCGGTGAACCCGGTGCGCGACTCCACCGGCACCGCCCGGTCGCCGCGGACCGTCCAGTCCAGGTCCTCGGTCAACTCCGGGGCGGCAGCCGGGTCCAGCACCGCGGTCAGCGCCGAGCGGGCCGGCCAGGAGGTGCGGACCGCGCGGACGGCCTCCGCCAGCAGCGCCTCCGGGACGGCGGTCCGGCGGCCCACCCGCTCGTTCCACACCCGCGCGGCCGCGGCCACGTCCGGGCCCTCGGTCCACAGCAGCGCCGCCTCGGCCGGAAGCAAGGCGGCGAGCAGCGTGCGACGGGTCTCGGCGTCGAGGTCGCGCAGCTCGTCCCGGGCGACGGCCGCGTCCGCGACCTTGAGCCCGAGCAGGGCCCGGGTCTGCGGCGGCAGGAAGTTGCGCTCCCGCGCGTCCACGTGCGGCATACCGGCGACCACCAGCGCGGCCATGGTGCCGGTGACGCCGGTGAGTTCGGCGAAGCGCGCGGCGGCCCGGGGGAACCACGGCGCCGGCTCGCGCCCGGCCGCGTACGCCAGCAGCGCGGCCGCCCGGTCGTCCGGCCCGGCGCCGGTGAGTGGTGCGCTGGACAGCAGGCTGTACGGCGCGGGCACCGTGAACTGCCCGGCCGGGTCGTGGAAGAGCGCGTGGGACTCGGTGTCGCCGTTGTCCGCCACCGTCCCGTCGGAGAACAGCAGGAACGCGCCGCCGCCGAGTGGCAGCAGCATGGTGCGGTCGCCGCGCCGTACCGTGCCGTCGCGGTCGGTGAGGTGACGGCCCGCCACCCGCAGCCGGACGCTGCGCCAGCGGGCGGTGCCCGCCGTGCTGGTGAGCCCCAGACCGGCCAGCACCTCGAACAGGCCCCGCAGTGCGGCCCGGGCCTCGGGTGCGGTCGTGGCCGACACCGCCCGCAGCGCGGTCGCCTCGGGCAGCGCGGGCAGCAGCCGCCAGGAGACGCACTCGTGGGGCGGGTTGGTGGCGTCCAGGTGCACCGTGCCGGCCGGTGCGGCCTCGGTGGCGAGGTCGGCGGCGCGGGCGAGGAAGTGCAACTGCCCGGCCGCCGAGCGGCTCTGCCGCCCGTAGTGCCAGGGGAGGACGCCGAGGCCGGCCAGCGCCGGGCGCAGCTGGACGTCGTCGGGGCCGGGTGCCTCCGCCTCGGGTGCGGCCCCGCCGGAGAGCTCCAGCTCCAGGCGCCGGGAGACGGCGGTCAGCTGCTCCCGGGGGCCGAGGGCGAAGCGCGCCACGCCGGCGATGCCGGCCACCAGGGCGTCGGCGGTGACCTGTGGCAGCAGCGCGCGGACCCGGGCGATCAGCTCTTCGGGGCGCCGCGGGTCGGTTTCGGCGGCGGCCTCGAGCAGGGCGGTGGCCGTCTCGCCGTCCAGCTGCCGCAGCGCCGCGGAGCCCTGCGGGTCGCGCGGCCGCAGGTGGTGCCAGTAGCGCAGCGGCGGCAGGATCAGCGTGCCCTCGGCGAACGCGCCGGGGGCGCCGTCGGTGCGGGCGGTGGTGGTGGTCACGCCGTCCGGGTCGACCAGCCGGATGCCGTAGACGCCGTCCTGGACGACCGCGTGCGGCCGGTCCGCGCCGGGGAACTGCACGATCGCCAACGGCCGGTTCTGGCGCGCGGGCAGGGTGACGCCGCGTCCACCGAGGTCCTCGCCGCGCTTGGAGCCGTCGGGCAGCACGACCGTGCGCCAGCCGAGGACGCCGTCCACCGGCACGCCGGCCGGGGAGGGCACAGCGTCCGGCGCCGGCCTCACCCAGCCGCTCCCGAACGTGCTGCCCGCCGGGGCGTCGTGCAGCGCGTCGGCGAGGAAGGCCGGCAGGGACGCGCGGCCGACCGTGTCGGTCGCCGGGTCGTACTCCCTCCAGGTGTACGACCGCGAGCTGCCGTCCGTGTCGGCCCAGACCCAGTACGCGCGGCCATCGCCGATGACGCTGCGCTCGGCGGGCAGGGCGGTGTCCCCCGGGTGCACAATGCCGTGGCCGCCGGTGCGGCCGCCGCCGGGCAGCGGCAGGCCGTGGGTGGTCATCGAGCCCAGCCACGTGGTGCGGGTGCCGCGCCGGGCGGTGCCCTCCGGCATGGTGAACACCCGGTCGGCCGCGGTGTGCCAGTAGCCGAGGCAGCGTTGGCCGTTGGCCCGCGACCGCCACTGGACGAGCAGCGAGCCGTCCACGTAGTGGTAGCCGGCCTCGATCGCGTCGCCGGCGGGTATCCGCAGGTCGTGGGTGAGCACCGGGCCGTCGGCGCCGAGCACCCGGACCTGCGAGGGGCCGGCCGCGATCAGCTCCGGCCAGGCGTCCGCGACGACGATCTCGTCGACGTCCTTGCGGGGTACGAGCTCACCGGCGGCCGCCTCCCAGGCCGGCCAGGACAGCTCGTCGAGCAGGCCCGCCCGCAGCGTGCGCGCCATCACCTGCGCCACGTCGATGGCGGCCGCCGCCCGGACCTCCTCCTCGGCGAGCACCAGGACCTCGCCGGGCACCCAACCGAGCGTGCGGAACGCGCCCGTGCACTCGGGCAGGCCGGCGGCGAAGGACCGGCGGGCCACCTCGGCCATCCACTCGGCGAGCATCGGCCGGCCGCCGGGCGAGCGGGCGAGCATCGCCAGGGCGTGCTTCCCCGCCGCGTCGTCGGAGAGCCGGTTGACGCCCCGCCCGAACGCGGGCCGGAACCGCGGATCGGCCTCCAACGCCACCAGGTCGCGCCGCTCCTCCTCCACCGCCCACTGCTCCAACCGCAGGCCGGCGTTCGAGCCCGGGTCGGCGACCGGCACGCCCAGGGCGAGCAGTTGGTCCAGCAGGTCGACATCGGCCTCGGTGAAAGCCACCGCGCTGCCGGCCGCCTCGTGCTCGGCGCGCAGCCGCTCGGCCATCCGCTCGACGAGCGGGTGGAGCGCGGGGATGCGGGCGCGGCCGCCCCAACGGTTGCCGCGCCAGGCGAGGAAACGCTCGAACCAGCCGGCGGTGCCGTCGGCGGGACGCTCCTGCCGCGGCAGCGTCTCGTCCCACAGGCCCGCGCTCGCCCCGGACTCCTCCAGGACCTCCAGCCAGAAGGCCGGCAGGTCCGCCTCGTGGGAGGACGGCATCAACTCGAGCAGGCGGCCGCGCACGGCCGCATCGTGCCGGGCCAGCGTCACCAGGGCCGCGCGGTGGCGCTGCCACCAGCCGGCCGCGGCGCGCAGCGTGGCGGGCAGGGCGAGAAGCTCGGTGAGGTAGTCGCCCTCGGCGGTCCCCACGTCTGCTTCGGCGGCGCGGGCCAGGCGGCGCAGATCAGTGGCCATCACGGCGGACGGCTCCAGACCGCCCGCGGTGCGACGCACGCACAGCCGGCGGAATCGCTCGAACGCCTCCTCGGCCGGCACCCGTGCGCCCAGCTCCTTGGCGTACCCGGAGAGCACCTTGACGGGCAGCGCGCCGGCCAGGGCGAACTCGAGGAAGACCGCGTCGAGGCGCTGTTCGTCCAGCGCGAGGCCGTGCTGGGCCTCCGCCTTGCGGGCCCGGGTGAACATCTGTGCGGCGTACTGGGCGTTCTCGACGCCGAGGAACACCCGGCCGGCCTGCTCGTAGAAGGTCGGCAGGAAGTGCGGCACGGCGGCGGCCAGCCGCTCGGCGATCGCCTGGTAGGCCTCCAGGGCGGCCTTCGGCTTCGAGGCGGCCTGCCGCGCGACGCGCTCCAGCTCCGGCAGGATGCCCAGGGCGTGGTGGCCGTCCTCCGGATGGTGCGCGAGCACCCACTCGGGGAAGCCCAGGGCCTGGCGCAGCCCGAGGCCGACCTCGACCGGCTCGGCGTCCGGCCGCAGGCCGAGGAAGCCGGCCACCTGGTCCTCGGCGGCGCCCAGCTCGGCGGGCACGAGGCGCACCACGACCCGTCCGTCCAGGCCAGGGTGGCGGTAGGTGCGGGCGGTCAGCGGGACGGCGCGCTCGCCGCCGCCCTTCGTCCCCGGTGCCAGCACGGCGCCCGCCCGCAGCAGCTGCGCGGCCTGATCCTCGGTCATCGTCGTTCCCACTCCGGTGTCCTTGCACTCGCTCATGCGCTCTTGCTCTCCTCGACCGTGCGGCCGGCGTACAGCGCCGCGGCCATGCGCATCCCCTCCGACCAGGCGACCGGGCCGACCTCACGCAGGGTCAGCTGACGGCCCTCGCTGTCCCGCCAGCTCAGCGGGCCGGTCCGCGCGTCACCGTCCCAGTACGGCTCGCCGATCCACACCGTCGGTTCGACCGTCCGCCCGCCGTCCCGCACCCGCGCCGTGGCGTGGCTGCCGGAGACGCGGTAGCCGAGCGAGGTGGCGCGGGCGGCCAGAGCGAACCGCGAGGAGAACCGTCCGCCGGCGAACTCCTTCGTCTCGGTGGCCTTCTCCGGCAGGTCGGCCGGCTTGTGCCAGGTCGCCCGGTGGATCTGGTCCACGCCCTGCACGACGCCGAGCTCGGCGGCGAACTCCCGCAGGTCGTCCAGGTCCTCCAGCAGCACGGGGTGCGGCAGCGTCACCACGGCGGGGCGGATGCGGACCGTCTCGCCGTCCAGGTTCACCAGCCGCAGTTCGCCGTCGACGGTCGCGTCGCGCAGGAGGCCCACCTCCTGCGCGCCCCCGTCCTCGCCCCCGCCGACGACCACCAGGTCACGCAGCGCGGCCTGCCAGGCCTCGTCCGGCCATACCCGGGCCAGCAGGCCGGTCGGCACCGGCAGCGAGGACACCATCCAGGCGTCCACCTGCTCCCGGCAGGACACCGCGTGACGATCCAACCAGGCCGCGAAGCGGCGCAGCCGGTCCGTCTCGGGATGCTCCCGCACCGCCTTCGGCAGGGACTTCAACTGCCTGCCGGCGGAGCGGCCGGCCGTCGACCGGGCCGTCACCCTGCCCTCCACCAAGGCGACCTCGTACCCGTCGCCCGCCGCCAGCCAACCCATAACGGCTCCCACCTCGTGCTCTACATGCCGTCAGAAAACGCGCAGCCCACAGGGGTACGAACACCCCCGTCTGCGGTGATGTCGGAAACCTAGCGGCCCCCACGGACAGCTCCGTCCCGCCGCCGCCAGGGGTCGCCGGCAGGCCCGTGCGCCGTGTTGTCGGAGGTGCCCCCGGACCAGGGCCGGACCGCGTCACCCGGGGCCACCCGGGGTGTCCCGGGCCCGGCGCACATGCCTCGTCGCTGCACGTACCAGACCCGGGCGGCGCCACCGCTGGGCACCACGGGCCGACCCGAGGGTGTGTCGCATCTCACGTCACCGCAGCGGCACGGCCGGTTCCCGCGGGGTCGCGGTCCTCCCCCGGCGCGGGCCGGACGGAGTCATCGGGAGCGGAAACACCGAGCCGGTGGTCACCCCCGTGGGGCGACCACCGGCGAACGGTGCGGTTCTCGGACTTCAGCCGTGGAGCGGCTCAGGGCACCGTCACGCCCCGCAGGACGACCGGACCGAGAGTCGGGTCGAGCTCCTTGGCCTGGGAGACACCGGGCGGGGTGATCGTGTCCAGCACCTTCGGCACGGAGCTCGGGTCGACCGAGCAGATCACCGCGGTGTCCCCGCTCGGGCACACGCCGAAGGTGTAGGGCCGCGCCGTCGCGGTGAACGCCCGTGCCTGGTCCGGGCTGTAGCCGTCCTGGCCGGTCAGCGCGAGGGTGAAGGTCCACCCGCTGGTCGGCGTGCCGAACGTCGACCGAGGCAGCGCGATGGTGATCGTGTCGCCGGCGGGCGAGGCGACCACGGCGGTCGGCGTGCCGATCCGGTTGCCACCCGCGTCGACCCACACCGGCGGGGCGAAGCCCTGCACCTCCAGGCGTTCGCTCCAGGCGTCGGCCGGTGCGATGGAGTAGTTGCGGGAGGCGTACGCCGGGGCCGTCGAGGTGGAGCCGGCGGCGGGATCGTGCACGTAGACGTCGAGCAGTTGCAGGCCCATGGCGCTGCCGAACTCCGGGGTCAGCGACTTCAGCGTGGTGCGCAGGTAGACCGTGCCACCATCGGTGATCACCTGGAAGCGCGTCAGGTCGAAGGAGCCCGGCACGAACGACGCGGCGGTCGGGTACCGGTAGCCGCCCGGCCCGTTGTCGTCGCCGGTCGGGTCGGTGACGTCGAGCACGGTCGTCCCGCCGGCGACGTCGCCGAGCACCGAGGTCTGCGCGTAGCCGGTCGCACCGGCGGCCGTGGTCGCACCGACGGTGATCTCGTTCGTGCCGAACCCGGTGCCGACCTGGGCCGAGAACGCGCCGGTGGGACCGGCCTGCGTGGTGACCGTGGCCGCGGCCGTGCCCGTGGCGGTGTCGTCGGAGCCGACCACGACGGTCGCGCCCGGCGTGGTGGTACCGGTGACGGTGGTCGTCGCGCCGGTCACGGTCGTGCCGCCGGTCGGTACGGTCAGCGTGACGGAGGCTGCCGCCGGGGCCTGGTGGGTGACGTAGCGGGAGGTGGTGAGCGACGGCCGGTCGAGCGTCCGGTTGGCGCCCAGATCCGTGATCAGGCGCAGTTCCTGTGCCTGTGCCCAGGTCAGCGGCGATGCCGAGCCGGCTGCCCGGCCATCGGTGAAGCCGATGGACGCGGTGCTCGGGTCGCTGCCGTAGGGGGACGCGGGCAGGTCGGGGTCCTCCCAGACCTGTTCCGGGACCAGGCCCACACCGGAAGCAGACCCGATCATGGAGGAGAGCAGCGAGGCGGCGGTCGCCTCGTCACCGGCGGCGATGGCGGACTCGGCGCGCTCCCCGGAGAGCACCGGCCACAGGTGCCCGGTTCCGGTGTCGGTGGTCGGCCAGGGCTGCCCCGCGGTCGAGCAGGAGATCTGGCTGTGGGAGGTGGAGCAGTCACCGTAGCCGTCCGCGCTGCCCGCGCTCGCGGCGTTGCCGTAGCGGTAGTAGCCGACACCGGAGGGGGTCCGCACCGCCAGCTGCCTGTCCAGCACGCCCAGCGAGTTGGTGAACACGGGGTCGCTCGAAGGGAGTTCGCCGAGCCGGACCAGCTCCTGGAAACCCCCGTCGATGACCGTGCGCTGGTCCAGGGTCGGCCCGCCGTTGCCCAGGTTGTAGCCGATCGCGGCGTTCGGGTCACCGGTCTTCGACAGCCGGATGAAGTACGGGGACGTGCTGTCCGGGCCGGTCGAGGTGACGGTCCAGTCCTTGACGTCGCGTTGGAAGTCGTCCGCGGTGGCCTGGTAGAGCTGGGCGTCGGCGTGGTCGCCGTGCCGCTGGGCGATGGCCGAGGCAGCGGTCAGGCCCGCGATCTCGGCGGCGATGGTCGAGGGTGAGTACCCCGGCTGCTCCTCCCAGCGTTCGACGCCGTAGGACGGGCCGTGCGAGACCAGGAAGTCGGCGGCGGGCTTGATGTGCTGGGACCACAGCGCGTTGTCGGCGGTGAGGCCACTGAGGTAGGCCATCAGGATCGGGTAGGCGGTCTCGTCGAGCTGGTCGCCACCCGTGTCCGGGGCGGGCTCGCCGTTGACCAGCGAGTTGCGTGGCAGCTCACCGGTGGGCAGCTGCTGCCGGTCGAACAGGAACAGCGTCGCCGCTCGGGCGGTGGCGGTGTCGCCGTCCGCCAGCAGACCGGTGAACGCCTCGTACAGGTCGCGGCCGAACACCTCGCGGTAGGAGCCGAAATAGACCGGCTTCCCGCCGACCAGGGTGTCCGCGTCCACGGCCTGGCCCCACGGGGAGGCCAGCGAGGCGACGATGGCACCCGGATACGTCTTGTCCTCACTGGACTTGATGACGTTGGCGTCGAGGTAGTAGGTCGAGCGGACGGTGGCGGCGGGGATGCCCGGTACCGACGCCGGCGGGCGCTTCAGCGTGCCGTCGTACGCCTGCCAGGTACCGGCGTAGGCGTTGCGGACGGCGGCGAACGGCGTGCGGAGGGACGCGGCTGCCGTGCGCACGGCCTGGGCCTGGGTCCGGCCGAAGCCGAGGGAGAGGGTGAAGTCCTGGCCGTGCCTGGGAGTGACGTCCTCGGTCGCGACGATGTGGCCGTTCGGCGTGGAGGCGCCCGGGGGCAGGGAGTGCACGGTGTCGAGGCTGGTGAGCCCGTCCCCGCTGGTGCCCGCGTAGCCGACGGCGGCCTTGCCCGCGGAGGTGGCGGTCAGTGCCATGAAGGTCGGGACGGCGTAGCCCCGGTTGGCCGCCTGGGTCGTGGTGTTGGTGCTGTAGACGACCGGGGTTCCGGAGTTCGCGTCCACGACGCCGGTGTTCGCGCCCGCGTTGTCGGTGCCCCCTCCGCCGTCGCCGTTCACGTGGGCGTCGAGCCGCGCGTACACCCGCAGTGCGTGCACGTCGGTGGAGCTGCCCGGCAGCGCGCTGAGCCGGGTGTTCATCAGCACGGTGTCGCGCGCGGGGTCGGTGAGGTAGGTGGTCTGCAGCTGGAAGCCGTGCTTGGCGTCGGTGGAGGTGACCACGCAGGTCATGCCCGAGTCCTCGGCCCGCACGGTGTAGCTCATGTCGCGGGTCTGCGCGTCGGTGAAGGACCAGCCGTCGGTGACGAGGTACTGCAGTGTCTGCACGTTGGTGTTGTCGACGGTCGGCTCGTACACGTCGGACAGCACGCCGTCGGCGACAGTGTACCAGACCTTGGACGTGGTGTTGCGGGCGGTGCCCAGACAGTCCTTGCGTGCCAGGTCGAAGGTGGAGGCGGTGCCCGGCTGCCCGGACGCGCCGCCGGTGCCGGCGCGGGCGGCCCCGGCACCCGTGGCGAGCAGCGCACAGACCATCGCCGAGGCGAGCGTCGCGGTGCGCCAGGAGGGTCGTGCCTGTCGGATCAGGGGTGATCTCGACGTCCCGCTCCCGGGATCGCCGCGCCGTAACCGTGATGACGGCCGGGTCCAGGGTTGGGGCCGGGCGAGCGCCGGTACCGTCGCGGAGGCGCGACGCGGCGCACGTAGCTTGAACACCATGGGCTCCTGCGGGACGTGGTGAACGGTGGGGCGGCTCACTCGGGAACACGGGCAGCGGGCGACGGGGACCGGGGAGGCGGCGCCCCCTGGCCCCGGCAAGGGCGCGGCGACCGCCATGGCTTGACGGTGTGCAGTAATGTGGCAGCAAGCGCGGCTTAACCTAGTTGACACAGATGGCACCTGACTAGCCTTGAGAGACCACTTCTTGGCGTATGTCGGCTGCGGCGCCACATCCCTCTCGCAGATGTCGGCCAGGAGGGCAGCACTGTCCGTCCGAAGGCCATCGAGCTGCGGCGGAGTGGTTTCGAGAAGTGAACTATGTGACCCGGGGTGGCTTCTCCCCCGAGGCCCAGTGCCAGGACCCGAATGGAGCACGCCCCGCGGGGAAGGGTCACCCGCACCCGGGACCTCGGGGACCCGAGCGGACGAACACCGGGTGGCGGCGGGAAGGGACCTTCGTAGGCTGTTGACGTCAGCCAACGGGCCTGCTGTTCCGAAGCCCGGTCCCCTGTGCTCTCAGAGGAGAGATGCCATGACCGCTTCCGCTGCCTCCGGGGCCTCCCGACGTTCCGAGACCGATGTCGCCGGGTTCACGGCCTCGCCGCAGCTCGCCCGGGCCCTGCAGCAGATCGTGGTCGACCTGGTCGAACTGCACCTCCAGGGGAAGCAGGCCCACTGGAACGTGGTCGGCCACAACTTCCGGGACCTGCACCTGCAACTGGATCAGGTCGTCGACGACGCCCGGGAGGCGGCCGACACCATCGCCGAGCGCATGCGTGCTCTCGGGAGCTGCCCGGACGGCCGTTCCGACACCGTGACGGCGACCACGACCCTGCCCGGGTTCCCGGAGGGCGAGCAGAACGTGAGCACCGTTGTCGACCTCGTCACCGCACGCCTGCGCGTCACCGTCGACACCCTGCGCACCCACCACGACCAGGTCGACAGCGAGGATCCCTCCACGGCCGACCTGCTGCACGGGATCATCAACTCCCTGGAGAAGCACGCCTGGATGGTCAGCGCGGAGAACCGATCCGTCTGAGGCGGGCCCCTGGTCCGCCCCCGGTGCAGGTCCGTGCGGTCCTCGGTGGCGGCGCCGCCGCCACGGCTCGTCGAGCAGTCCCGGGAACTACCGGCGCAGGGCTGGCAGTTCGGCCGCGAACTCGGTGAGCAGGGCGGCGAACTCCTCCGGCCTCTCCTCCTGCGGGGTGTGGCCCGAGCCGTCGATCAGCTGGACCGCGCCGCGCCACAGCCGCGGGAGCTCGAGCGAGCGCAGGTACGCCAGGTCGACCAGCTGTTCCTCGCTGCCGTGCAGGATCGCCAGAGGCTGCGGCATGGTACGGGCTATCGCCAGCTCGTCCGCGAACGCGCCGGCCGCCAGGCTCGCCGCCAGCCCGGCGCGGGCGGCGGGGGCGGTGGCCAGGATGTCCTGTGCCGCCGCGTCGAGCGGCAGCGCCGACCCCGGTGCGAGCTGACTCGCCGCGTAGGCCCGTGCCTCGTCGGGGCCCACCTGTTCGCTGAATCCCACGCTCATCGCCGGGTGCGGCAGGAACGCCTCGCCCATCGCGGCCGGCGTCGACATCGGCGGCGTGCCGAACACCGCGAGCCCGGCCGCGTCGGGCAGGAGCGGTGCGGCTTCCAGAGCGATGTGACCGCCGAGGCTCCAGCCGACCAGCAGGGCGCCCGTGGCGCCCACGGCCCGGGCGAAGCCGGCCAGCACCCCTGCGTAGAAGGGAAGTGAGTAGGCGTCGGCCGTGGCGGCGGGGGCGGAGGCTCCGTGACCGGGAAGATCCAGCGCCAGGCAGCGGAAGCGCTTCCCGAACGGGCCGTCCAGCAGCCGTTGCCAGGTCCGTGAGGAGGCGGAGTTGCCGTGCACCAGGACGACCTGTCCCTCCTCTCCGGTGCTCTGCCGGTAGGCGATCTCCAGGCCGTTGACCTCGACCAGGCGCTGCTGGGTCACGTGCGGGTACCTTTCCAGGAGCCTTCGGGCGGTGCTGCCGACACATGATCAGGATTTCACGCGTCCGACGGCTCGGCAAGATCGACAAGTCCCGGGCGACAGCCGGCGCGGCGACGCTCGCGGCGGAGCTGCGAGCGCCCTGGCCCCGGAGGCCTGGTACCGGCCACGACGTCGCGGCGGCCCGCGACCACGGACGCATCGGCTCCCGGCGCTGGCGGACCGACGACGTCACCACCGCCCGCCCCGGCACGGCGTACCGGCCGGGCCCGGGCCGGGTCAGGTCCGCAAGGAAGGCGCCGGTACGACCATCACGGGGCAGTGAGCGTGATGCAGGACGCCCTGGCTGACCGAGCCCAGCAGCATCCCGGCGAACCCGCCACGGCCGCGGGTGCCGACCACCAGCGCCAGTGCGTGGGCGGACACCTCGGACAGCACGGCCACCGGGTGGCCGAGCACCACCTCGTGCGTCAACTCCACCTCGGGATAGGCCTCCAACCGCCCGGCCGTCGCCTCCGCGAGCATCCGCCGGTACTCCTGCTCGGCGGCGTGCCGCTGCTCCGCCGTCGCCCGCCGCTCCGGCTGCCAGGCGAGGACCGCCCGCAACCCGGCCCCGCGCCGCGCCGCCACGTCGAACGCGTGGTCCACGGCGAACTGCGCGCCCGGACTGCCGTCCACCCCGACGACCAGGTACGGCGGGTTCTGGGTGGCGTGCTCCGGATCACGCACCACGACCACCGGGCACCTGGCGTGAGCGATCAGCGCGACGGCCGCCGATCCGGCGGAGAAGAGTTCCCGGACCGGGGTGAGCCGACGCGACCCCAGCACGACCTGGGCCGCGTCCTCCGCCTGGTCCCGCAGCACCTCGATCGGATCCCCGTCCAACTGCCGGACCTCCACCGGCACACGGGGGCACCGCTCGGCGACGAACTGCACCGCTTCGGCGAGCACCTGCTCCCCCGCCAGGTGGTCGAGCCGGTCCTGCTCGATCATGTCGGCGGCGGCCAGCGGCCAGGCGACGTCCCGGGTCATCAGCCGGGACGCCAGGACCAGACGCAGCGGCAGGTCGCGGCGGTCCGCCTCATCGGCGGCCCAGGCGAGCACCATCCGACTGGGGTTGTCGGGATCGACGCCGACCACGACCGGTGGAAGGCCCTCGGGGGTCATGGCCGGCCCCCGCCGTTCCCGGCCACGTCCGGGCCCCCGTCACGCGTTCGGCCCGGGCCCGAGTCGCCCATGCTCGCTTTCATCACGGTCTCCTTGCTTCGAAGGTCCTCAGCTGCTCTTCAGGTCTGTGACCACGCGTTCCGCTGCCCGTTCGGGGCGACCGGGTCGGCCGGTACGCGGCCCCTGGCGTGCTCGTTGCACGCTCCGTGTCGGGACCAGTCGTTCCGGGTCATGACTCCTCCTCCGGCATCCGCCCCGCCGATCCCGCCACCCCCGGGGATCGTCGACCGGTTGCCGTCTCCTGCCAGCATCCCTCCCCCCGAGCTCGCCGGCACGGGGTCCGTTCCCGTCCGTGGCCGGTTCGCGCTGGTGAGAGGGCCGGACCGGCTCGGCAGGCCCGAGCTGGCCGTGCCAGGTGCCCGCGGCCGTGGCACCGGGGGTGGCCGAGGGGTGCGGGACGGCCGGCGTGCGGGCCCCGCCCGTGCTGACCGCCGGGCTGGACGGCGAGCAGGCCCGGCGGCTACCGGACGGCTGCCGGCGGCACGGCAGGCGCCTGGCGGGCCCGAACTCGCCGGGCCTGGTGCCGGGAACCCCGATGTCCCGCGCACCGGCTCCCACCGGCGCCGAGAGGCTTCGGCGAGGGCGGGGTCGCCTGCTGGTCACGCTCCAGCCGAACCGGCGGGCCGGCACGTCCTGGCATCAACCGTGCCCCGGCTCGCAGGGAGCGGGGCTGAGGTGACTCTGGAGCCGCGCGTGGCGGAACTGGTAGACCGCTCCGACCTGCCGCAGCACCCCTCGGTGGTAGGCGTCGTCGAGGAAGGCGACCGTCGCCCAGGGAAGCCGTCCGGTCAGGGGTAGCCAGATGCGGGTGAAGAGCACCCACTGGCCCCAGGCGGTCAACGCGAGGGCGTAGCAGACGGCGCCGGCGAGGCCGGCGGTGACACCGACCATGAGCCCGGAGAGCCGGTGCCAGCCGAGTGGGCCCAGCCAGCCCTGGAAGAGGTCCGTGATCACTGGGCCGCCGACGGTGATCGCGATGGTGAGCATCGGCATGAAGAGCAGCGCCTGGCGGATGACCGTGCCGCGGTTGATCGCCAGCAGGTCTGCCGGGGTGGCGGCGGAGCCGAGATCGAGGGGTGACTCCAGGGCGGCCATGAGCCCGAGCACCAGCCCTCCCGCCAGGCCGAAGAGAAGCCCGAACAGGAACGTGTTGACCAGCATTCCCTCGATCACCGTCGCGTCGATCCGCAGCCTCCCGCGGAGCAGGGCCTGCCCCACCATGAGCGCGGGTCCGTAGCTGGCCCCCACCACGAATCCACCCAGGAGTCCGGCGGAGACCGAGATGGGGAGCCTGCGGAAGGACGCGCCGCCGGTCCGTCCGCCACCGCCTGGCAGTCGTGGCTGCACGCAGGACGGCTCGAACGCTCTTTCGCCGAACACCACCATGATCCCGTAGATCAGCCCGAAGGCGAGGCCGACCGTCGGGCCGAACACGAGCGCGTCCGAAAGACCGGAACGCAGCACGAACGGCCCGCCGTGACCGCCGATCAGGTTCACGGCCGAGGAGACGAGCCAGTCGGACACGGCCGTGACCAGGGAGCAGGCGAGGACGACGGCGAGGAGGCGCGAGAACAGACTCAGCGAGCCGGACAGTTGCCACCACGCCAGGTCCTGGCGGTCGCGCTGCTCGGGCCGGTCGAGGTGCCCGGCGAGGTAGCCCAGGTAGTGCCGGGCGCGTTGCGGGTCCCACGCGCGGTGCGGGCGCGGGCGACCGGCGCTCGGCGGGGTCGGGGGTCGCCGACGGTAGACGGTCGGGACGAAGCCGGCCAGCAGGTGTTCCTCGAGGGCTTCCGGTGTCGGGAAGCGAGCGGTGTCCAGCAGGACGGCCGCGTCCTGCCCCGGGGTGTCGCTGTAGACGGTCCGGGCGAGCAGGACCATCAGCGGGGTGCTCAGCACCGTGGCGAGGTTGGTGCTGGACCGACTGGTCGGCTGGCCGCGCAGCCCGTCCAGGACGGGGTCCCACACGGTCGCGGCGCGTCCGGCCCGCTCCCCCGGCGCGGTCGGGCGCGCGGTGCGCGGCAGGTAGTGGACCAGGTCGTCCGTGGTCAGGTCGGTCAGTTCGATGCCGGCGGCCCTCCGGAGCACGTCGATCGCGGCCGCGTCGGCGAACTGCTCGCTGCGGCTGGTCAGCAGCAGGGGCAGGGATATCGCGTTGAGTTCCCGCAGGGCGGCCCCGTGGAGCCCTGGGGCGATCTCGTCGAAGCCGTCGAGGACCGGCAGGATCCAGCCGGCGTCGACCAGGGCGGCCGCCAGGGAGAGGCGGCCGGGGGCACGTGCGGCGAGGTTCGGGTGGTCGCGCAGCAGCCGCTCGATGAGCCAGTCGCGCAGCGAGGTGACGGTCGGGTCCCACGATCCGATGCTGAAGATGACCGGCACGGGATCGCCGCCGGAGCGGGTGCCCAGGTAGTCGAGGACGAATCGCAGCATCAGGACGGTCTTGCCGGAACCGGCCCGGCCGAGCACCACCAGCCGCCCGGACCCGACGCGCCGGTAGACCTCGGTGACCTCGGCCAGACCGCCGTCCAGGGACAGCGGGCTCGCGATGGCCCCCGGAGGGGCACCGCTGATGTTGTCCCAGTGGTCCAACAGACCCTCGGGCGCCGAGCGCCACCGCACGGGCAGCGGGAACGGGTCGTGGATCCGACGCTGCTCCTCCTCACGTATCCAGCGGCTGTGCACGTCGCGTGCCAACGACTCGGCGACCTCGGCCAGAGCGCCCCGGGGCGGCAGCGCGATGAGCCTGACCGGGTCGGGCACCGGCCCCGTCAACGGGTCGGGCGCCTCGGAGGCGTCCCCGACCGGGGCAGCGCCGGAGCCTGCGGCAGCGGCGCCCTTGTCGCGGTGCGCGGCCAGCAGGTCCTGGAACACGTCGTCGCGATCGCGCCCCAGGGCGTCGGCCAGGGCGTGGGCGACCTGCTTCACCGTTCCCAACCGGGCGTCGGTGGGCTTGCCGGTCTCCAGCCGGTGAATCGTCCGCACGCCCAGTCGGGCCCCCTCGGCCAACTGCTCCTGCGTCAGCCCCGCCTCGAGCCGCAGCCCACGGAGCAGGGGACCGAACTGGCTGCTCACTTCGACGTCCTCGCTCCGGTCAAGCTTCTTCCGCTTACGTTCGGATCACTGTACTGGGGTGTCGGCCATATCTGGCCGGTCCGTGGCCGGTCCGTGGCCTGGCGCTCTGACCAGCCAGAACGCCAACATGATCATCAGCCGCCACGACCGACAGCACGCAGCACGACGCTGCCGGGCGAGCGGCCGGCTCGCGGAGGCCGAAGGATGAACTTCCGTCGGGGGAACCCGCTCTGACCCAGGAAAGTTGACCCGCATGTCCAGACCGAACCTGAACCCGAACAAGCCCATCCGTCGCCGCGAGGACGCGCCCAGCGGCCTCCTCGACCGGCACCCGCGCCATCGGCGGGGTGACAACGTCACGACGACCACCGTCAGCGACGGCGGCGGCAACGGGATCGTCCCGGTCCCCGCCGCCGACTGACCAGGGATCGGGCCACCGGTCATGGCCGGGCGACCGGCTGACCGGACCGCCGGACCGGGCCACCGGGCCCCGAACCGGCAACCGCACACGGTCGGCTTGACCGCACGAGGGGAGGGCCAAGCCGACCGTAGTCGCGGCCGGGGACGGGCGTGCCGTCGCGCCGGCACCGTGCCCCGGTCGCCCGCCGGCGCGCCGCCCGTCCCTCAGCCGGCCTCCGGCCGCAGCTCCACGCCCGCGCGGCGGGCCTGTTCCAGCACCAGGACCGCGTAGTCCTGCTCGGTGTAGCCGGCGCCCACCGCCGAGGCCACCAGCTGGGTGGCCTGCGCGGCGATCGGCATCGGGACCTCCAGCCGGCGCGCCTCGGCCAGGCCCAGCTCGAGGTCCTTGCGCAGCAACGGCGGCGTGAACGTCGGCGTGAAGTCCAGGTTCACCAGCGTGTCCCGCTTGGACCTGGTGAACCCCGACCCCATCACCGAGTCGTTCAGGAAGTCCAGGAAGGCGGCCCGGCTCACCCCGCCCTTCTCCGCCAGGACCAGCACCTCCGCCAGTCCCTGCATGCTGATCCCGAGCAGCACGTTGTGGCAGATCTTCACCAGTCGCGCCGCCTCGCCCTCCCCCACCCAGGTCGCCGCGCGTCCGAGTGCCGCCAGCACCGGCCGCACCCGCTCGAGCGCCTCGCGCGGCCCCGAGACGGCCAGGCTGGCCGTCCCCGCCGCGACCGCGTGCGGGTTGCCGCTCACCGGTGCGGCCAGGAAGTGGCAGCCGCGTTCCCCCGCCATGGCGCGGACCTCGGCGGACGCCTCGGACGAGACCGTGGAGCAGTCGACCAGCACCCCCGGCACCGCGTCCTGGGCGAGCACGCCGGCCGCCCCGCCGACCACCTCCAGCAGGTCGGGCGAGGCCGAGACCATGGTGAACACGATGTCGTGGCCGGCCAGGTCGGCCGGCCGGTCCGCGATCGCGGCGCCGAACTCCACCAGCGCCTCCGCCTTGGCGCGGGTCCGGTTGTACACGGTCACCGGGTGGCCGGCCGCCAGCAGCCGGCGCACCATCGCACCGCCCATCCGGCCGGCGCCGATCCAGCCGATCCGCGCGCTGCCGTCCAACGTGCTCGCCGTGCCCGTCGTGTCGCTCATCGTGCTCCCTTTCAGGTCTGTCAGGCTCTTCTGACGCTACTTCGACTCTGCCGGGGCCTGAACCATCGTGTCCAACGATGATTCTCGATCCACTCGATCGCGTCATGCGATAGTTGACGGCGTGGAACTCAGACAACTGGAGTACTTCCTCGCGGTCGCCGAGGAGCGGAGCTTCTCGCGCGGCGCCCGCCGGGTCCACATCGTCCAGTCGGCCGTCTCCGCCGCCATCGCCCGCCTGGAACGCGACCTGGACGTCGACCTCTTCGACCGTACGGGTCGCCGCATCGCCCTCACCCCTGCGGGTGAAGCGCTGCTCCCGCAGGCCCGGGCCACCCTGGAGGCCGCGCGGCGGGCCCGGGACAGCGTGGCCGCCGTGCGCGGGGCACTGAACGGCAACGTGGTGATGGGCACGCCGCTGACCACCGGGCCGCTGGACCTGCCGGCCGTGCTGGGACGCTTCCACGCCGCGCATCCGGGCGTGGCGCTGCAACTGCGCCCGCCGGGAGCCGGGTCGGTCGGGCACCTGGCGGCGGTGGCGGACGGCGTGCTCGACCTGGCGCTGGTCTCGCTGCCCGATCCCGGACACCCTGGCGTGGAGTTGGACCCGCTGCTGGTGGAGCCGCTGCTGCTGGTCTGCCGGGCGGACCACGCGCTCGCCACGCGGGTCCCCGGGGCCGGGGCGGGGCTCGACGCGCTGGCAGGCGAGCCGTTCATCGACTTCGCGCCGGGCTGGGGCAGTCGGGCGGCCACCGACCGGGCGTTCGCGACGGCCCGCCTGCGCCGGCGGGTGGCGTTCGAGGTCGCGGACTACGGGACGGCGGCCGGGTTGATAGAGCACCGCTTCGGCGTCGCGCTGATGCCCGCGACGGCGGCCCGACGCACCGGGCTGCACACCGTCCCGGTGGCCGACCCGCTGCTCACCTGGACGCTCTCGCTGGCCCGGCGCGCCCCCTCGCGTACCTCGCCGGCGGCGCTCGCCCTGGCAGCGGCGATCCGGGCCGAGGTCCGCCGGGAGCCTGCCTGACCGTCCGCGGCGCGCCGGTGCGCCGGGCCGGACGGTGCTCGTGGTCCTCCGTGCGCCGATGGCGCGGCCGCTCAGGAGTCGAGTCGTCACGCCTGAAGGGTGACTCCCCGTCGGACTGTCACGGTCAGGGAGGACCTCAGTACACGTCGCGGACGTAGCGCTTGTCGGCGGCGAGCTGTTCGACGTAGGCCGCGGCCGCGTCGCCGTCCAGGCCCCCGTGCGCCGCCACGATCCCGAGCAGGGCTCGGTCGACGTCCTTCGCCATCCGGGCGGCGTCGCCGCAGACGTAGAAGTGGGCGCCCTCCTGGAGCCACCGCCACAGGCGCGGGCCGTGCTCGCGCATCCGGTCCTGGACGTGGACCTTGTTGCGCTGGTCGCGGGAGAAGGCGAGGTCGAGGCGGTCCAGGTGACCGGTCGACCGGAAGGCTTCGAGCTCCTCGCGGTGGTAGAAGTCGGTGGCCGCGTGCTGCTCCCCGAAGAACAGCCAGTTGGGGCCGGTGTGGCCGCGGGCCCGGCGGTCCTCCAGGAAGCCGATGAAGGGGGCGACGCCGGTCCCCGGGCCAACCATCACCATCGGGGTGCCGGGGTCGGCGGGTGGGCGGAAATGCGGGGAGCGCCGGACGAAGACGGGCACCGGGCCGTCGTCGGCCGAGTCGGCGAGGTAGCTGGAGCACACCCCCTTGCGGTCACGGCCGAGGTCGTTGGTGTAGCGGACGACGGAGACGGTGAGGCGGACCTCGCCGGGGTGGGCGAGCGGGCTGGAGGAGATCGAGTACAGGCGGGGCCGGAGCCGCTTGAGGACACCGACCCACTCGGCGGCGGCGGCTCGGACGGGGAAGCCGCCGACCACGTCCACGGCCTGCCGACCCCAGCTCCACTTCGCGAGCTCGCCCTTGTTGTCGGGCCGCAGCAGCCGCTTGAGGTCGCGGTCACCGGTGCGCTCGGCGACGAACCTCAGCAGGTCCGGGGTGACCCGGGCGATGTCGAGCCGGGCGCGCAGGGCCTCGCCGAGCGGGATGTCGCCCGCGTCGGGGACGCGGACGCTCTCCTCGGGGTCGAGGCCGGTGACGGCGAGCCATTCCGCGACGAGTTCGCCGTCGTTGGCGGGCCAGACGCCGAGGGCGTCGCCGGCCTCGTAGGCGAGTTCGCCGCCGCGCGTGTCGAACACGAACTGCCGCACCTCCCGCTGCGACCCGGGGAGGCTGAGCAGCCGGTTGCCGATCAGCGGGGTGACGAACGGGAACGCCCTGCTCCAGCCGGTCGGTGACGGCGCGTCCAGGCTCGCCGCCGCGCCCGCGGGTGCGGGTACGGGTGCGGCGGTCGCCGGCGGGGCCGCCGGCCGGCGGTCGGCCGCCTCGGCGAGGGCCGCGACGACCCGGTCGAGCCACTGCGCGACGACCTCGTCGTAGTCGGGTTCGCAATCGGTGCGCGGGAGGAGGCGGGCCGCGCCCAGTTCGCCGAGCCGCTCGTCCAGGCGGCGGCCGTGGCCGCAGAAGTCGTCGTAGGCGGAGTCGCCGAAGGCGAGGACGGCGTAGCTCAGGCCGGTCATCGGGCCCCGCCCCGGGGCGGCCAGGGCACTCCAGAACCCGGCGCCGTTGTCCGGGGCGTCCCCGTCACCGAACGTGCTGCTGACGAACAGGACGGGTACCCCGGCCGGGAGGGCGTCCGGTGTGGTGTCGTCCATGCCGGCGAGCTTCACCTGCCACCCTTCCTCGGCCAGGCGACGGGCGGCAGCGGCGGCGAACTCCTCGGCGTTGCCGGTCTGCGAGGCCCACAGGAGGAGCACCTCGCGTGCCGGAGCGGCATCCGCCGCCGGCCGCGCCCGCCGGTCCGCACCAGTGACCGGGGCGGACGTGCTGGCCGGTGCGGGAAGGGCCCGCGCGGTGCCGGAGAACATGCCCGCGAGGACGCCCTCGACCCATCTGGCCCGCTCCGGGGCGATCGGCGCGCGGGCGGGCAGCACCGGCACCGCGGCCTGCGGCGGGGCGGCCCGCAGTCCGGCGAGGAAACCCGCCAGGTAGCGCCGTTCCTCGGGAGCGAGCGCGGGCGGAGTCAGGTCCGTGATGCCGAACAGGTCGCCCAGGGCGGCGAGCCCGGTGTCCTGCCGGAGCACGGGCGGGGCCTGTGCCGCGTGCGCCGGCGGGGCCGTTCCGGCATCGGGGGCACGGGCGGGCTCCTTCGGTCGCGGCGCGGCCACCACACGCAGCGAGACCGCGCAGACCTTGAGTTCGGGCTGGAACGAGAGGGGGTCGATCGCGTCGTTGGTGACGGCGTTGATGCTGAGGTACTCGCCGAAGAGGTCGTTCCAGTGGAACGGCGCGAAGCAGTTGCCCGGCCGCACCCGGTCGGTGACGACGGCGGGCAGGACGGCCCGGCCGCGCCGGGAGGCGACCTCGACGTGGTCCCCGTCCCCGGCGTCCATGGCGGAGGCGTCGTCGGGGTGGATCTCGACGAAAGGGCCGGGGTTGAGCCTGTTGAGCCCGGCGACCTTGCCGGTCTTCGTGAGGGTGTGCCAATGGTGTTGCAGGCGGCCGGTGTTGAGGACGAACGGGTAGTCGTCGTCGGGCAGTTCGGCGGGGGGGCAGGTGCGGGCGGGCGAAGAACCGGGCCCGGCCCGACGTGGTCGGGAAGGCCAGCCGCGGGCGGCTGCCGTCCGGCAGTTCCAGCAGGGTCTGGCTGACGCCGTCGTTGAGGTAGCGGATCGGGTTGCGGTCGGGGCTGTCGGCGCTGGGGGCCGGCCACTGGACGGGGGTGCTCCGCAGTCGGTCGTAGCTGACGCCGCGCAGGTCCCAGCCGGTCCTCGGGTTCCAGGCCTGCTTGAGCTCCTCGAAGACGTCCTCGGCGGTGGCGTACGTGAAAGCCTCGGCGAAGCCCATCGCGCACGCGACCCGGGCGATGAGCCGCCAGTCGGGCAGGGCCTGGCCGGGCGGGTCGACGACGCCCTGGACGAGGGTGAGGTTCCGTTCAGAGTTGACCATGATGCCGTCCGACTCCGCCCAGAGGGTCGCGGGCAGCACCACGTCGGCGTGGGCGTTGGTCTCGGTGGCGGCGAACACGTCCTGGGTGATGACCAGTTCGGCGGCCTCCAGGCCGGCGATGACGGTCTTGCGGTTGGCGACCGATGCGACCGGGTTGGTGCAGATGATCCAGCAGGCCTTGATGCCGCCGGCCGCCATCTGCTCGAACATCTCCACCGTGCCGCGTCCGACCTCCGTGCGCAGCGTTCCCTCCGGAACGCCCCAGAGGTGTTCGACGAAGGCGCGCTCGTCCTCGACGAGGACCGAGCGCTGGCCGGGCAGGCCCGGGCCCATGTAGCCCATCTCACGGCCGCCCATCGCGTTGGGCTGCCCGGTCAGCGAGAACGGGCCGGAGCCGGGGCGGCAGATCGCACCAGTGGCCAGGTGCAGGTTGACCAGCGCGTTGGTGTTCCAGGTACCGTGGGTGGACTGGTTGAGGCCCATCGTCCAGCAGCTCATCCACTCGCTGGCCTCGCCGATCCACCGCGCGGCCTGCCGGATGCCCGCCTCCGGGATTCCGGTGATCTCGGCGACCCTCGCCGGCGGGTAGTCGGCGAGGAAGCCGGGCATCTCGTCCCAACCGTCGGTGAACTCCGCGATGAAGCCGGGGTCGGTGTGGCCGTCCTCCACCAGCAGGTGGAGCAGGCCGTTCAGCAGCGCCAGGTCGGTGCCCGGCTCGATCTGCAGGAACAGGTCGGCCTTGTCGGCGGTGGTACCGCGCCGCGGATCCACCACGACCAGCTTCGCGCCGGCCTTGACCCGGTCCATCATCCGCAGGAACAGGATCGGGTGGCAGTCCGCCATGTTCGCCCCGATCACGAGGAACACGTCCGCACGGTCGAAGTCCTGGTACGAGCCGGGCGGCCCGTCCGCGCCCAGCGACAGCTTGTAGCCGGAACCCGCGCTCGCCATGCACAGCCGGGAGTTGGACTCGATCTGGTTCGTCCGCACGAACCCCTTGGCCAGCTTGTTCGCCAGGTACTGCGCCTCCAGCGACATCTGGCCGGAGACGTAGAACGACAACGCGTCCGGCCCGTGCTCGGCCAGGATCGCCCGCAACCGCCCGGCGACGGCGGTGATCGCCGCTTCCACGTCCGTCTCCGCGGGCGCGGCGCCGCGCTCGGTGCGGATCAGGGCCTTCCGGAGGCGTCCGGGCGCGGCCATCATGTCGGCGCTGGTCGCGCCCTTGGTGCACAGGCGACCGGAGTTCGTCGGATGGTTCCCGTCCCCGGACGCCTTCACGACGGTGCGCCGCCCGGTGGCGGCGTCCCGGCCGATGTCGAGCACGATCCCGCAGCCGACACCGCAGTACGAGCAGACCGTCCGCACGCTGTCGGCCTTCGAGCCTGACACCGCCACCAGGACTCCTTCCCCGGGTCGCGATCCTCGCCTCCCGCGCACGGTGAGCGCGCCGCGGCCGACGGTGGGGAGTTCCCACGATCAGCACCGTAGGAGAACCGGATTACCGAGGCGTCACACCCGGTGGGTACGGCGGGTTAACTCCGCCGCACACGGGCGGCCCGTCGGTGTGAGCGACCACCCGGTGGTGTCGGCGCGTTCACGTGAACGGGGGCCGCACACCTGCCCGGGGAGTGACGCGACCTCCGACACCCCTGTCACCGCGGCGTGCCGACCGGGGCCCGCGGTGCGGCTGCCCGGTGCCGTCGGGCCGGACGACACCGGCAGCCGTTCCTCGTCCACCCGTTCGAGATGACGGACAAAGACTGGGCGCTTCAAACCCGGTGTTCGTGAACGTTCACCCGATCGGGTGCAGACGACACTCCGGGGCGTCCAGGGTCGCGCCACCCCGCCTACCGTTGAGCGGCGAGCTGGAGGGGGCGCGCAGCGGAGCTCCCTCTCTCACCGTACGGGGCGACGACCCCTCACAACGTGCAGTCCTTCACAGAGGGAGGCCCTCCCATGTCCGTGGACACCAGGCCGGAGAGCGTGCGGATCGCGACGGTGCGGTCATGAACCGTACGGCCCTGGAGCAGATCCTCAGTGGCCCCAGCGGCCTGGGTACGGCGGGCCTGAGCCTGGCACGGCGCGAGGCACCTCCGAAGGCGGGCGACCCCATCCCGGGCCTGTACCACCACCCGGTGCCCGAGCCCGATCCCGAGCGCGTGGCGGACGTCAGCCACCGGATCAAGACCTGGGCCCTGGAGGAGGTGCAGCTCTACCCGCCGGACTGGGAGGACCAGTTCGACGGCTTCGCGCTGGGCCGCTACATGGTCGCGTGCCATCCCGACGCCCCCGACACCGACCACCTGATGATCGCCACCCGGCTGATGGCCGCCGAGAACGCGGTGGACGACTGCTACTGCGAGGACCACGGAGGCTCGCCCATCGGTCTCGGTGAACGCCTCCTGCTGGCACACACCGCCCTCGACCCGCTGCACACGGTGCGGGAGTACCAACCGGCCTGGGAGGAGTCGCTCCACGCGGACGCCCCTCGGCGGGCGTACCGCTCGGCCATGGACTACCTCACGCGTGCGGCCACCCCCTCCCAGGCCGACCGCTTCCGGCACGACATGGCCCGCCTGCACCTGGGATACCTCGCCGAGGCCTCCTGGGCCCAGGCGGACCACGTCCCCGAGGTGTGGGAGTACCTGGCGATGCGCCAGTTCAACAACTTCCGTCCCTGCCCGACCATCACGGACACCGTCGGTGGCTACGAACTGCCCGCGGACCTCCACGCCCTGCCGGCCACGCAGCGCGTCATCGCGCTCGCCTCCAACGCCACCACCATCGTCAACGACCTGTACTCCTACACCAAGGAGCTGGCCAGTCCCGGCCGGCACCTGAACCTCCCCGTGGTGATCGCCGAACGCGAGGAACGCGGAGACCGCGACGCGTACCTGAAGGCGGTCGAGATCCACAACGACCTCATGCGCGACTTCGAGGCCGAGGCGAACGCCCTGGCCGCCTCCTGCCCGGTCCCGACCCTGCTCCGCTTCCTGCGCGGCGTGGCCACGTGGGTCGACGGCAACCACTACTGGCACCGGACCAACACCTACCGCTACAGCCTGCCCGATTTCTGGTAAGCAAGGAGCTGATCAATGACCACGATCGACATCACCCCGACAGGCAGCACCGCCGCCATCCCCGGTCCCGCGACGCCCTACCAGGGAGACATCGCCCGCTACTGGGACCATGAGGCTCGGCCGGTGAACCTGCGTCTCGGCGACGTCGACGGCCTCTACCACCACCACTATGGCATCGGGGACGTCGACCAGGCCGCGGTGGGAGCGCCGGGGGACGGCGAGCACGAGAGGAGGGTGATCGCCGAACTGCATCGGCTGGAGTCCGCGCAGGCCGATCTGCTGCTGGACCACCTGGGCGACATCCCGCGCGAGGCCACGCTGGTGGACGCCGGATGCGGTCGCGGCGGCTCCATGGTCATGGCCCACCAGCGCTTCGGGTGCAAGGTCGAGGGCGTCACCCTGTCGGCCAAGCAGGCCGACTTCGCCAACCAGCGGGTCCGCGAGCTCGGCATCGAGGAGTCCGTTCACGCCCGCGTCTGCAACATGCTCGCCACGCCCTTCGGGACCGGAGAGGTCGCGGCTTCCTGGAACAACGAGTCCAGCATGTACGTCGACCTGCACGACCTCTTCGCCGAACACGCCCGCGTCCTGGCCGTCGGAGGCCGCTACGTCACCATCACCGGTTGCTGGAACCCCATCTACGGGCAGCCGTCGAAGTGGGTGTCCCAGATCAACGCGCACTTCGAGTGCAACATCCACTCCCGCCGGGAGTACCTGCGCGCCATGGCGGACAACCGCCTCGTGCCGCAGGCCGTCATCGACCTGACACCCGCCACCCTGCCCTACTGGGAGCTGCGCGCCACCTCCTCCCTCGTCACGGGAATCGAGGAGGCGTTCATCTCCTCCTACAAGGACGGTTCCTTCCAGTACGTCCTGATCGCGGCCGACCGGGTCTGACCGGACCCTCCGCCCGGCTGCCGCACGCCGCACCTTGCGGGCGTGCCAACGATCTCGTGCGAGTGCCTCGGATCTGTCGGACGCTGAGCCGGTTCTCGAAGAGGGGTGTGGACCGGCGCGGCGTCCTCTTCCAGTGTGCGGCGACGGCTCATCGAGCGACACACCGTCAGCCGCTCCCCTACGGTGACCCGCCGCACCACCGGCCGGGTCCCGCGCACGGCCGAGGGCACCGTTCGCGACCCGCTCCGGTGGCGAACGCCCCGGCTTGGTGCGCCCCGTCACCGGTGTGGGCCGTGAATATGATGGGCAGTGAAGATCCGTGAGAGATCGAGAGAAGATGGCGTTTGTCCTGTGGGAGCTACTTTGAGCGTGTGTGTGATAGGCGCGGGTCTGTCGGGGCTGGCAGCCGCACACGCGCTCAAGGGGAGGGGAATCGAGTTCGTCTGCCTGGAGAAGGCGTCGGATGTGGGCGGCATCTGGCGCATGCCGGGAGCCGGTGAACCGAGCCCGGCCTACCTGACACTGCATCTGAACAGCGCCAAGCAGCTCACCGGCTACGACGACTTCCCGATGCCGTCCGAGCTGCCCCTCTACCCCCGGCACAGCGACGTCGCCGCCTACCTGCGGTCCTTCGCCGAGTGGACCGGGCTGCTCCCCCACATCGAACTGCGCACCGAGGTGGTCTCCGTCCGGCAGGAATCCGACGGGGGGTGGACGGTCACCAGCCGGGACGCTCAAGGGGCCGAGGCGGTACGCGGTTTCGACCAGGTGATCGTCGCTTCCGGACACCATTCGGAGCCGGCTGTGCCGAATCCCCTGCCGCCGGGCTCCGGTTCCTTCACCGGAACCGTTCTCCACTCGATGGACTACCTCGACGGCAGGGACTTCGCCGGACAGCGCGTGGTCGTGGTGGGGCTCGGGGCGTCGGCGGTGGACATCGCCGCTGACCTGTCCCGGCACGCCGCGCGGACCGTGCTCTCCGTCCGCCGCGGGCTGCACATCGTGCCGAAGCAGCTCTGCGGTCTGTCCGTGGACCTGATCGCCGAAGCCCCGTGGTTCACCAGCAAGTCCCTGGAGGAGCAACGTGACTTCGTCGAGCAGGCGTTGCTGGTGGCGCGCGGCAGGCTGTCGGACTACGGCCTGCCCGAGCCCGACCACCCGATCTTCTCCTCGGCCGTGACCATCTCGGACGAGATCCTCAGCCGGATTCGGCACGGCGCGGTGATCCCGAAGCCCGCGATCGACTCCCTGGACGGCGACCGGGTGTCCTTCACCGACGGAACCTCGGTCGGGGTGGACACCATCATCTACTGCACCGGCTTCCGCATGGCCTTCCCCTTCCTGCCCGCCGGATGTCCGGCAAGTCCGCAGGGGCCGGTCGAGCTGTACCGGCGGATCGTCGCGCCCGATCGGCCCGGCCTGCTCTTCGTCGGCCTGATCCGCCCCGTGGGCTCGATCACGCGGCTCGTGGAAGCCCAGGCGCGGTGGGTGGCGCGGATCGTCGACGGCGACGTCGCGCTACCGCCTGCGGATGTCATGCACAAGGAGATCGACGCGTACCTGAGCGGCATCGCGGAGCGCTACGGGTTGAGCGAGGGCTCCTCCATCCAGGTGGACGTCGGCCCGTACCTGCGAGAGCTGCAGGACGCATAGGCCTTGTGGGCGTCGGGTCCGTGAAGCCCCCGTGGCCCGTCGGGCGAATTCCACGGGGCTTCACGCTCCTACGGCGTCTCTCGGTGAACGGCTTCCGCCCGCGGAGACGGCACAGCCGGCGGCCTCACCCGATAGGCCTCGGAAGAGAGGTACACCATCACCCGTGGCGGACGGCCCCGCTGGTGGGCGAGCGCCAGGTAGGCGATGAGTCCCGCGCCTTCCTCCAGTCGCCGCGAGGTGACGGCTGCCAGGGAACCGAGCAGCTGGGCCGGGTCGATGCCGTGACGGCGCAGCAGGGCCACGGTCCGGTCGAGGGCCTCCCCGTCGTGCCCGACGTAGTCGCGCACCGGGACGTAGAGGGTGAAGCCACCGGGCAGACCGGTCGCCGTCTCGGTGAAGGCGTGGCACGCCTGCACGGGTCGGCGGTCGAGCAGGGTGTCCTCGTCGTCCCCGATCCCGGCCGCCGTGCGGAAGAAGGCCTCGATCTCGGCCGGAACGGGTCCTTCCGGCATGCGGGACAGGCCCCCGGCCGCCGCGGCCGACAGGCCGTGGTGCGCGGTGTACACCTTCACCCGGGGTTCTTCCCAGTCGCCCAGGTCCAGAGCGAAGAACAGCAGGCGGTCGGCGTCCGGCAGCGCCGTGAACGCCTGCCGGTGGCCGAGTCGGCGCAGCGCCTCCCGCACGGTTTCGGCAGCACGCGCCGCTCCCGACGCCGCGGGATTCAGGTACACCTTGACCTTGGGGACACCGCCGGAACGCAGCTCCAGCGCGCACCACAGAACCAGCGGGCCCTGTGGGGACGGCGGGAAGAAGAGGTCCTCCAACTCGTCGAGCCGGTCGGTGGCGAAGTCCCAGCGCCGCGCGAGCTCGCGGACGACCCGGAGTCCGTCACGCCCGCTCTGCGCCAGGTCGCCGACCCCGCTCCCCGGTTCCAACAGCACGCGCAGGGTCGGGGCCGCCCCCACCGCGAAGGAGATCGAGAACTCCACCGGCGTGTGGTCGTCGGAGAGGAAGGAGCGGGTGGGGGGCGGCAGATCCAGCGAGCGCCCGGCGGCGGGACCCAGCGCCGCGGTCAGTGTCCGCGCGTAGCCGGTGGCGTCGGCCCCGCCCAGGCCCGCGGCCTCGCACAGCCGCAGCAACTGGCCCGCCGTGTGGCCGCCGAGCGTGCCCGCCTCGGGAGGTGCTGTGCGAATCACCTCGTCAGCCAGTTGAGGAACTGGCTCCACCTGCCGGCTCGTTCGGGCTTGGCGCTCGGCTGGGCGCCCTGCTGGCGCACGGGCGGCTCGGGGCGGGCCTGCGGGGCGGGCCGCCGCACGGGCTCGACCGGGGTGAACCGGGAGGGCAGTGCGGCGAGACCCCGGTTGAAGGGGCCGGGCCGCCAGGTCAGGCTCTCCTCCGGCACGGCGAGTTCGACATCGGGGAGCTGGTTGAGCAGGCTCTCGATGGCGGTCACCGCGATCTGCCGGGCCGGCTCCTTGGACGGGCAGGCGTGCGGGCCCGCGCTCCACGCCAGGTGGGCCCTGCTGCCCGTCTGCCGCGTCGCGGCGAGGACCGGGCTGGTGTTGGCGGCGGCGAAGCTGACCAGCACGAGTTCGCCCGCCTGCAGCCGCTGTCCGGCGAACTCCATGTCGGCCGCCGGGTAGTGCGGCGCGAGGTTCGACATGGGTGGGTTCTCCCACAGCGTGTCGTCGAGGGCCTCGTCGATCAGCCCGCCGCCGTGGGCGTAGGCGTCATGGGTGAGCAGCCGGTGCAGGGTGTTCCCGATCAGGTTCCGCAGCGGTTCCGTGCCGGCCGCCAGCAGGAGGGAGAGCTGTTGGACCATCTCCTCGTCCGTCTGCTTCGCGTGGTGCTGCATCAGCCACGAGGTCACGTCGTCACCGGGCCTGCTCCGCTTGAGCGCCACCAGTTCGCCCACGGCGCCGAACAGCACCTCGGCCGCCTTCTCGGCGTTGACGCCGTCGAACATGCCGGAGATGCCGAAGAGCACCCGGTCACCGATGTCGGCAGGACAGCCGAAGAGTTCGTTGAACACGAACAGCGGCAGCTGTTTGGCGTAGTCACCGAGCAGGTCGGCCGAACCGCGCGAGCCGAACTGGGCGACGAGGTAGCTGGAGACCTGCTCGGTGCTGCGGGCCAACCGGCGCGAGTCGACCCGGGCCATGCTGTCGGTGACCGCCTGCCGCAGCCTCAGGTGCTCGGCGCCGTCGCTGAACATGCAGTTGGGCCGGTACGCCAGCAGGGGCACGACTGGACTGTCCGGCGCGACCTTCCCCTCGTTGAAGGCCCGCCAACGGCGCGCGTCCTTGCGGAAGGAGGCGGAGTCCTGGAGCAGTTGCAGCGCGGCCGAGTACTCGGTGACGAGGGTGGCCTCCACACCGGGTGCGAGCTCGACGGGCGCGGTCGGCCCGTAGTGGCGCAGGTAGGCGTAGTAGGCCTGCGGGTCTGCCGCGAACCCCGGCCCGTACAGCGGTACCCGGCCGCCGGTGCCGTGGGCCGGACACCCGGGCGGGGGCACCAGGGTGGTGGGTCGAGCGTCCATGTCTGCTTGTGGCTCCTAGCCGGCACGGTCCAGCAAATAGCGGACCAGGGTGGTGAGTGCGGCGGCCGACGACTTCTCGTCGCGCGCGTCGCAGAAGACGACGGGGGTGTCGTCGAGGAGGTCGAGTGCCTCCCGCAGCGACGCCTCGGCGCGCAGCGGATTGCCATCGAAGTGGTTGACGGCGATCGCGTAGTCGAGGCCGTACTGCTCGATGAGGTCGATCACGGCGAAGGAGTCGGCGAGCCGCTCGGGGTCGACGAGGACCAGCGCGCCGAGGGCACCACGGGCCATGTCCTCCCACAACTGCACGAACCGCAGCTGTCCGGGTGTGCCGAACAGGTACAGCACCACCCGGTCGCTGATGGTCAGACGGCCGAAGTCCATGGCGACCGTGGTGGTGGTCTTGCCCCGGACCCCCTTGAGGTCGTCCACCGCCTCCGCCGCCCGCGTCATCGTCTCCTCGGTGGACAGCGGCTCGATCTCGGAGATCGAGCCGATGAACGTGGTCTTGCCCACCGCGAAGTGCCCGACGACGAGGATCTTCACGGCCGTCTGCGTCGCTCCGCCATGGACGTAGTCCCGCTCACCCAGGCTCGGTCGTTCACCCGAACTTGACCCGGAGACCATTGAGCACCTCCTCCAGGATCTCCTTGTCGGCAGTGCGGGCACGGGCGACCGGCGGGCGGGTGATGAGGTAGCCGTCCTCGGTGAGTGCGGCCAGGACGATCCTCACCACGCCCAGCGGCAGCCCGGTGTGCCCGGCGATCTCGGCGACCGAGAGGTAACCGGCGGAGCAGAGGTCCAACAGCCGCTGCTCCTCCGGTGACAGCCGCTTGGGCCGCTGCCCCTCCTCGGGCGCCGCCGTGACCAGCGTGATCAGGGAGAGCTGCTCCTCGTCGGGCAGCTCGCGCCCCTTCGTGATGACGTACGCACGCACTAATTCGGTGGCCGCGAGCTCCCAGTCCTCGGGGCCGGTCACTGGCGCACCCCGAGGTTCTCGCGCGGCGGTGCCGCCAGCGCCTTGCCCAGCTGGCCGACGAGTTGCTGCATCCGGAAGGTGATGTCCTGCATGTCGACGTCCGGGGCGGCGGAGACGCCGAGGTAGGCGCCCTCACCGGCGGAGATCAGGAACACCCAGCCGCCGTCGAACTCGACCAGGGTCTGCCGCCACCGCTGGCCCGGGTCCTCGCAGAAGAACCCGAGCGAGCGGCTGAGCGACTGCACACCACTCATCGCGGCGGCGACCCGGTCCGCGTCGTCCTTGTCGAAGTCCTTGGTGCGGGCCATCAACAGACCGTCGGCGGAGATCAGGACCGCGTGCAGGGCTCCGGGAATCTCCAGGGCGCTGTCGAGCATCCATGACAGATCGTCGTTCACGAGAACTCATGTCCTTCACTGCTCGCACCACGTGTGTTGCTCGTCTGGTCCGCATCGTCCGGATGCGCGGCCCGGCCGGACCGGGTGCCCCGCTGGAAGGCGCCCATGATGGCCGCGGTCTCCGCGCCGGAACGGGCCGAGGTGGCCACGGCGGGCGCGGTGCCCGGCACGATCGCCATCGGCCGCTTGCGCCGCCGCAGGGGCAGTCCGTCGGCGGTCGAGGGGACGGCCCGCGCAGGCTCGGTCCCATCCGCCGGCGGCTCGGAGGCGGAGGGCGTGGATGGGGCGGGTGCCTTCTTCTCGGGCATGCCGGTGAGCAGTTCGTGCGGTAGCAGCACCACCGCGCGCACACCTCCGTAGGGGGACGAGGAGTCCACCGACACCTCGAAGCCGAACCGCTCGCACAGTACGCCGATCACCGCCAGACCGAACTGCGGCGGGTTGCCGAGTTCCGCGACGCCGGAGACCCGCTCGCTGTTCAGCAGCTTCTCGGCCCGTGCCCGCTCCTCGTCGTTCATGCCGACGCCGGCGTCGTCCACGACGATGACGACGCCCTTGGGCACGGTCCGAATGTTGATCTCGACGACGGTGTCCGGGCTGGAGTAGCTGGTGGCGTTGTCGAGCAACTCGGCGAGGGCCAGCGCAACCGGCTCCACGACCCTGCTGGCGACGCCGTAGTCCACTTGGGAGAGGATCTCCACGCGCCGGAAGTGCCGGACACGGCCCTGCGCACTGCGGACCACGTCGTAGACCGAGGCGACATCGCGGTGCCGGCCCAGCCAGCCGCCGCACAACACGGCGATGGACTGGGCACGTCGACCGAACTGCGAGTTGGTGTGGTCGACCTCCAACAGGTCCTGGAGGATGACCGACTCACCGTACTTGCCCTGCAACCGAGAGAGGATCAACTGCTGCTCGGCCGCAAGGCCCTGCAAGGTCCGCATCGCGGACTTCAGCACGGTCTTCGTCGCTTCCCCGGCCTGTTCCTGGGCCGCCCGGACGGACTCCGTGTAGTGGCGCTCCAGATCGGAGTACTGCTCCCTGAGCCTGTCGATCTCCTGTCGCAAGGCCACAGCCGCCTTGCGTTGGCGAACGACGAGGGCGATCACGGCGAGCAGGGCGACGACGAGAGCCCAGAGTGCTGGGTTCTCTGTGTATTCCGTCATAAGACTCTCTTAAGGCGACTGACAGCCGGCTGCTGAATCCCCGCTACGGCAGGGGAACCACCCGCTCCGCAAGTTGATGTGATCGTATCATCGGCTAAACAGGCGACCGACGGGCCTTCCCGGCATGAGGATGCGTCTCATACCGGACGAACATGCATAGTTGACGCAACGACGACGGCCACAGGCCGTTGCGCCCGGCGGAGCTCGGTGGGCCGGTCGCGCCACCACTGCGACTTCGGCCTCCGTCGAGGACGCCCGGAGCCGTACCGACGACAGCATGCCTTCCACCCCCTGCCCCGCATCGCCGTTCGCGACGTCCCGCCGAGCGGCGGCACGGCACCACAGGGGGCTGGCGCGCGTGTCGCCGTCGCGACAGCGAACCGGGATCCCGCCAGGCTCAGGAGGGCACCGGATTAGGTGCTCCGCGTTCCCTCCGGGTTGCGCTCGCCGTGCCGCACGGTCCTCTCGGGCAGTCTTCCCGGTCACGCCCGGCACACCCGCACAGGACGGCCGACGACCAGCGGCACTACGACGAGCACCTCCCCCACCGCGCCCGCCTGCTCGTCGGATCCGGCCGGCCGGATCCGACGAGCAGTTGCCGGCACGCCGGATTCCGGCTCAGGCCGGCGCGCGAAGCTCCCATCCGGTCGAGCACGCCGGACCCGTCGAGCCCCCGCTCTCCGGCCGAACCTCCGTCACGTCCTGCCGATGCTCTCCAGGTGCCGGATGTTCTTCTGGTCGTCGTCCTCCTCGCTCGGATCGGTTCCGAACCACGCGTCCAGGATCTCCCCGAGCGTCGCGGCCGAAGTCAGCCGCAGGCCCAGGGCCAGGACGTTCGCGTCGTTCCAACGGCGGGCGCCACTGGCCGTGTAGGCGTCCGTGCACAGCGCGGCGCGCACGCCGGGAACCTTGTTCGCCGCGATGCTGGCACCGGTGCCGGTCCAGCAGCACACCACCGCCTGGTCGGCCCGCCCCTCGACCACGTCCCGGGCCGCGGCCTCCGTGCAGAACGCCCAGTCGGCCGTCTCCCCCGGCACCAGCACGCCGTGCGGGATCACCTCGTACCCGCGACGATCCAACTCCTCGACAAGTTGGCGGGCCACCCCCTTGTCCCAGTCGGCGGACACAGCGACGCGCAGCTTCGCCATCACACACTCCTTCCGGTCGTCCCTCGTACCTGCCTACAGAGAACCACCACCACTTGGCGACCGCGGACAGGCCGGGCGGAGAAGAAGCCGACACCGCCTCCGGCCCACGAACCCGCTGCCCGGAGACGGGGAAGCCTCCGAGCAGCGGCCGTCAACAGGCGCCATCCGATGAACCGGCGGACATCGCCTAGCCTGCTCCGCATGCCCGACAACATCACGCACCCGGAGCGCGACGACACCCCCGACGAGCCCCGGCGGGTGCGCCTGCGCCGGACCTTCGACGAGGACGCGGAGCTGTACGACCGGGCCAGGCCCGGCTATCCGCCGGGACTGTACGACGACCTCGCCGCCCTCGCGGGTACCGGCCCCGGCAGCCACGTGCTGGAAGTGGGCTGCGGGACCGGCCAGGCGACGGCGCCACTGGCCGAACGCGGCTGCCGGATCACGGCCGTCGAGGCGGGACCGGAGATGGCCGCGGTCGCCCGCCGCAACCTGGCCGGGGCCGCGGCGGTGGAGGTGGTGACGGCGGAGTTCGAGAGCTGGCCGCTGCCGGAGGAGCCGTTCGACGCGGTCGTCTCGGCGACGGCGTTCCACTGGATCGACCCGGCGGTGCGAGTGGCCAAGGCCGCGGACGCGCTGCGTCCGGGTGGGGCGCTCGCCGTGGTGCGCACCCAGCACGTGATGGGCGGCACCGAGGAGTTCTTCGTCGAGGTCCAGCGCTGCTACGAGCGCTTCGACCCGGACACGCCGCCCGGGCTGCGGCCTCCCGCGGCCGCCGAGATCGACGGCTCGGACCATGCGGAGGAGGTCGCACGAAGCGGCCGGTTCGGCCCCACGGTCTTCCGCCGCCACGAGTGGGATCTGACGTACACCACGGCGGAGTATCTGGAGCTGCTGCGGACCTACTCCGGCACCCGAGCCCTTCCGGAAGCGGCCAGGAACGGGCTGCTCGCGTGCATCGCGAACCTGATCGACGGGCGGTACGGCGGCCGGGTGACCAAGCGTTACCTCGTCGAGCTGGGGGTGTCGCACAGCCGGTGACGCCTGCCGGCGAGGCGCTGAACGCCGAGCGCCGGGCCCGGCGGCCTCAGCGCACCGAGTGCACGAGGCTGTCGGGCAGTCGGGCGCGCACGTCCGGCACCCAGGCCGCGACGCGGGTGCCGGCGCCCACCGCCGAGTGCAGCTCCAGCGCGCCGCCGACCGTACCGACCCGGTCGGCCATGTTCTGGAGCCCCGAGCCCGTCCCCGCACCCTCGACGCTGAAACCGGGGCCCTGGTCGGTCACGGTGAAGCAGAGGCGCCCGAGTGCCGGGTCCAGCGCGAGCGTGACCGCGACCGGCCCGTCGGCGGCGTGCTTGGCGATGTTCTGCAGCGCCTCCGCGCAGCAGTAGTAGACGGCCGCCTCCACCATCGGATCGAATCGCACCCCGGCCAGCTTCGGGTCGAGGTCGAAGGTCGCCCGGCACCCGAGGGCCTCGGCCCGCTCCCGCAGGGCCGGTTCGAGGCCCTGCCCGACGAGGAGCCTCGGGTCGAGACCGAGGAGGGTCCGGCGCAACTGGCCGAGGGCGTCGGTGATCCGCTCGCCGGCCTGGTCGAAGGCGCGGTCCACCGCCTCCCGGCTGCCGGACGCGGCCAGGTGTGCGAGCAGCCCGAGAGCCAGGCGTACCGCCGTCAGGCCCGGCTGTGCCTCGTCGTGCAGGTCGCGTTCGAGGTCCCGGCGCTCGGCGTCCTGGGCGGCGACGATGCGCCAGCGGGAGGCCCGGATCTCGGCGGACCGCGCTTCGATCGCGCGCAGCCGCGCCTGTAGTTCAGCCGTCAGGCCCGCGTTGTGCAGGAGCACTCCGGCACTGCGGGCGAGGTCCTCCAGCAGGTGGTGGCGGTCCGGAGAGAGATCCCGGTAGGCCTGCTCGGACAGGCCGATCGCACCGACCGGCTCACCGCCGTACCGGACCGGCACCCGGTGCCCCGGGGACGGCGACCGCGGGTCCTCGGGCCAGCGGTGCTCGGTGTGCGAGCCGTCGGGCAGCCGGACGTGAATGCCGACGGCCGGGACGGCCAGGCCCTCGGCGGTGATCCGGGCCAGCGACCGCAGCGTCCCGCCGGCGGGGCCGGTGGCCCGGGAGAGGGCGGACACCTCGGCCAGGACTTCGTACCTGGGCACGCGCCGGCCGTAGACCAGGCGCTCCGCCCACCTGGCCACGGTGTCGCGCACCGGTGCCAGCACGAGCGCGACCAGGCCGCTGGCCACGAGTTGCGGCGGCGCCATCCAGTCCGACGACAGGCCGAACAGCGCGTCGATCCGCACCACTCCGACCACGTACGCCACGCCGATCAGGGCCAGCAGCACACCGTAGGTCAGAGTACGGCTGGACAGACGGGCCAGATCCCAGCGCGTGACGTTCGGCGCCGCCGGGCGACCGGCCCGGCGGAGCGGGCTCATCGGACCGCCTCCTCACGCGCCGCCTCCGCCGTGCGGGGAAGCGTGATCACCACCGACAGGCCGGCCGGACCGGCCCACTGCTCCAGACCGCCGCCCAGGGCCGCGAGGCGGTCCAGCGCGGACTCGACCACCACCGCGTCCGGCAGATCCGCGCCGGTGCGCGGGACGGAGTCGCTGATGGTGACCGTCAGCTCCCCGTCAATCACCTTCGCCGTCACGGTGATCGGCTCGTCGTCACGGCTGTGCGGCCAGGCACGCAGCAGGGCGGCGGTGCAGAAGTACCCGCCGGCCTCGATGCGGGCGGGCAGGCCCGGCAGTTCGCCCGCGTCCAGGACGGCCCGTCGCTCCTGGTCGGCCACCAGGTCGGCGAGTGCGGGGACCAGACCGTGGTCGGTCAGCACCGACGGGTACACGCCGTGCACCAGTCGACGGAACTGCCCGATGACGGCGTCGACCCGACGGGCCAACTCGGCCACGTCCGGCCCGTCCTCCGCTTCCGGGGAGTCCACCCGCTCGCGCAGCGAGCCCAGTTCGAGTGCGCAGCGTTCCAGGGGCTCGCAGACCACTCCCTGGATCTCCCGGCCCAACTGCTCCCGTGCGGTGTCGCGGGCGACCACCAGCCGGCGCCGGGAGGTCCGGAGCTCCTCGGCCTGCTCGGACTCGAGCCGGATCCGCTCGCGCAGCCGGGCCTCCAGCTCGACGTTGCGCAGCAGCAGCCCGGCCGCATTGGCGATGTCGGTGGCCAACCGCAGGTCACGCCGCCCCAGTTCGCGGCCGTCCGCCCCGCCGAGGGCGAGCGCGCCCAGCAGTTCGCCCGTGTCGGTCACGGGCAGGACGTGCCGGACGCCCGGCCGGGAGCCCAGATCGTGCACGGTCGCCACCGGCCGGGTCGGCCGGTGGCGCAGGTCCGCCGCGAGGTGGAGTCCCCGCTCGCCGGACAGCCAGACCTCGACCGTGCGGGCGCCGGCGCCGTCCGCCACCAGACGCACCAGGCGCGGCAGCGCGTCCTCGACCGACCCGGTCGCCGCGGCGTCCGCGACGAACGAGACCAGAGCGGTGTAGGGCTCGGCCGCGACGGCCGGCCAGCGGCGGGCCAGCAGCGCCCGCGCGCGGGTGCGGACCGCCTTCATGCCGAGCCCGCAGATCGTCGCCGCCGCGATCCACAGCAGCAGGACCAGGTTGTCGGACGCCTGCGGCCAGAGGCGCACCACGCCGCCGACCACGGTCTCGTACACCACGGTGACGAACCCGGCGGCGGCGAGGGCCTCGATGCCGTACCCGGCCGCGGCGGGCCGGGAGAGCGGGATCCGGAACGGGAGGCGGTTCGGCATCTGCGCGGACTTCTCCAGTGCTCGGGGCGTGGTTCACTCGGGCCGATTGCCTGGTGGGGCCGGGCGCCCGGCCACTCGACGCGGGTGTCAGACTGGCACATCAGCAGGATTCGAAGCCAGGGGGACGGAGCAGTGCCGATCAGCGTCGTGCTCGCTGAGGACAACTATCTTCTGCGGGCCGGTACTGCCGCCCTGCTGGAGGCGTTGGCGGAGGTGGAGCTGCTGGCCGCCGTCGCCGACAAGGACCAACTGCTCGCCGCCGTCGAGGAGCACCGGCCGGACGTGGTGATCACCGACATCCGGATGCCCCCCGGCCACTCCACCGAGGGGCTGGCCGCCGCGGCCGAGATCCGGGAGCGCTTCCCGGGCACCGGAGTCATCGTGCTCACCCAGCTCGCCGACCCGCAGTACGCCTACGAACTCCTGCGCGGCGGCGCGGCCGGAGTCGGCTACCTGCTCAAGGAGCGCGTCGGCGACATCGCCGAACTCGAACGCTCGCTGCACCAGGTGGCCGCCGGGGGCTCCGTGCTCGATCCGCAACTGGTGGAGGCCCTGGTCATCCGGAAGGAGCGGACGGCCGGCTCGCCGCTGGCCGCGCTGAGCCCGCGCGAGCGCGAGGTCCTGGAGCTGATGGCCCAGGGCAGGAACAACGCGACCATCGCGGCCGCGTTGTTCCTGACCGAGCGGGCGGTGCAGAAGCACATCAACTCCCTGTTCGCCAAGCTGGGACTGAGCGACAGCCCAGACCTCGACCGGCGGGTGGCGGCGGTGCTCACCCTGCTGGACTTCCGCGCCCGACAGAGCTGATCCCGCGCTACCGTCCGGCGGTCGCCGTGGCGGCGGCAGTGGGCGTGGCGTACGGCGCGGTGCTCGTGCCGCCCTCGGGGGTCATCGCGGACGGCGGCGCCGTCGACGGCGCCGCCGTCCCGGAGGCTCCGGCCCCGGTCGGGATCGGGCCGAGGTCGGCGCAGAGCAGCGGCCGGAAGGCCGGTGCGGGGGCACCGTCGCTCAGGATGCCGTTCATGTCGCCCTGGTGCAGGTTGAGGTACCAGCCGCTGGACGGCGGGGCCGAGGTCACTCCGGTCACCACCCGGGTCTCGTTGGTGATGTCACCGTGGGAGTCGGCCTGGAAGTCGGCGAGCATGTACTTGACGCCACCCTGGGACTGGCAGCTGCCGAGGTGGATGTGGGCGGCGTGGGCGCCCGGGGTCAGTCCGTGCGCGGTGACCGTGACGGTGAGGGTGTGGGCGGCCGGGTCGTAGACGGTCCTCTCGGTGCCGGACAGCGTGCCCGGGTCGTTGCCGTTGGCGTCGACCGACACCGGGTGGAAGGCCAGCGTCCTGCTGCCCTCGATCCGGGTGGGCAGCTCGTCGGACTGTCCGATCAGCTCCATCGCGACCGGATCGCGGTTGGCGTCCCCGCCGAAGGTGCCCAGGTGGATGCCGAACCGGCTGCCGGCCGGCAGGGTGCCGGACTGCTGGGCACTCAGCGTGGTGTGGGCCTGTCCGGTGGCGTCCGCGGTGAACGTGCCGAAGCGGACGGCCGGAGCGAGGACGTTGCCGCCCGGGGCCTCGATGGCCGCGACGTGCGCCGAGCCGGGAGTGAGACCGTAGACGTCGATCTCGGCCTGCAGCACCCCCTGCGAGTCCTCCCTCAGGGTCACCGACCCGGCCGGCATGCCCCGGAGCGCACCGGGCTGCGTCATGCCGCCGCCCAGCGCCGCCCCGCTCGCGCCGGCGGACGGGCCGGACCCGTGGCCGGTCGGGGTGCCCGACTGGCAGGCGGCCAGTCCCAGTCCGATCACGGTCATGGTGACGGCGGTCCGCATCAGCCTGCGGTTCAACAACGTGGACATGGCTCTTCGGGTCCTCTTCGTGGAGCTGGTAGCCCGGGTTCGCCCCGGCTCCACCAGACTCCCGAAGACACCCCGGTCGCCACGAGGGTGCGTGCATGCCGAACCCGACGGGGTGCCAGCACCCCCGGCACGGTTCGGCGATCGCCGGGTAGAGGCGTCCAGTACCCCGGCGACGACTTCGGCGGCCGGTTCGAAGCAGCTCACCGGTCTGCTCGGCGGCTCGCCCCGGACGTGTGCAGCAAGGGCGTTCCTCCGCCCGGGCCCGTCATGCCGCGGGGCGTTCCGCGGTGACCGTGAAGTAGTCGAGGATGCCTTCACGGAAGGCCCGCAGGAAGTTGCGGGGCCAGCTGCCCGGCTCCCAGATCCCCGCCAACCAGCGGTCCCAGCCAGGCCACACCGACGCCCCGATCGAGGTGGCACGCACCTCGGCCAGGCCGGCCCGTTCGAGACTGCTGACCAGCGAGGGGATGGTGTGTGCGACGTCCAGGCCGCTGGCGAACGTGTCGAGCAGTTCGGCCAGCCGCCCGGCTCCGGCCGGATCGGCACCGGGGACGAAGAAGCTGGCGACGACGGC
This sequence comes from Kitasatospora sp. NPDC024654, assembly GCF_055559155.1. Lineage (NCBI taxonomy): Bacteria > Bacillati > Actinomycetota > Actinomycetes > Kitasatosporales > Streptomycetaceae > Kitasatospora > Kitasatospora sp. NPDC024654. The sequence continues at coordinate 21,830 of NZ_JBVHLF010000042.1, read as the reverse complement.
GCGGCCACCAGGCCGCAGCACGCGTGCGGTCTCCTGCGCGAACGCGCCGAGGTCGCGGAAGTGCTGAGCGGCTTCGACACTGTACAGACAGTCGAACTCGCCGTCGCCGAACGGCATGTCCTCCGCCGCACCGGGCACGAAGCGCAGCTGCTCGGGGCGGCGGGCCAGCAGGGCCGCGTTGACCTGCCCGGCCCGCTCGAGCTGCTGTGGATGGATGTCCATGCCGGTGACACCCGCGAAGCCGTACTCGTCGAGCGCCACCGCGGCGCCGACCCCCAGCCCACAGCCGACCTCCAGGGCCCGCAGTCCCCCGGTGGGCGCCAAGGTGCCGAGCACGTGCCGGTACATGGCCTGCTGACTGCTGATCCGGTCGTGTTCGGTCAGCGGCTGGTCCAGGTCGATGCCCCGCCAGTAGCCGAAGTTGATGAACCCTCCGCCGAACAGGGACATCGAACTGAGATCGGCCGGACCGTACGCCTCCTGGACCGCGGGCGGGATCGGGTGCTGCTCCGCCCCGGGACACCGCGTCATCTGCGCCACCTCCGTGATGAAGAACGCGCCGCCGCTCGGCGGACCGCACGCCCAGGCATCGGCGCCTTCCCGACGCCAGCACAAGGCCCATGGCGGGTGAGGGTGCCACACGCCCGGCCCTACCGCTGGCAAGATGCCCGACGTTCATCCGTTGGTGGGGCATGGCGGCAGAGACCGTCGCACACCCACGCCAACTCCGTTACAATCCCCACTCCCAGGCCGTTGACAGCGGGAACCGCGAAGTCCGGCTGGAGTGCCGGAAGCCCCCGTGCTGATCGGTGGCACCGACATCCACCCCGTCACCGACGGGACCTTTCCGGACTTCGCCCGCCCACGTCGGCGCCCACACCCGGCACCCCGGCAGGCTCACAGTTGAACGAGCAGGTGGCGGGGTCCGCGGAGCATGGCGTTCTGGCGGTAGGGGGGCGGGTCCTGGACCAGGCGTGCCGTGCCGAGGTGCGGTATCAGCGCGCCGAGCGCGGTCTCTGCTTCGATGCGGGCGAGTGGTGCGCCGTAGCACAGGTGGACACCGCTGCCGAAACCGAAGTGCTCGTTGTCCGGACGGGTGGGATCGAACCGGTCGGGCTCGTGGAACCGCCTGGGGTCGCGGTTGCCGGAGGCCAGCGCCAGTATGACCGACGTGCCCTGGGAGACCGTGATGCCGGCGATGTCGAAGTCGGCGAGGGGGATGCGCTCGCGCATGTGGACCGGGGGTTCGTAGCGCAGCAGTTCCTCCACCGCCCGCGGCAGCAGGCCCGGTTCGCTCCGCAGCCGTTCCAGGTGCTCGGGCTGGCGCAGCAGGGTGAGCACCCCGTTGGTGATCAGGTTCACCGTGGTCTCGTGTCCCGCGATGAGCAACAGCACGGCGGTTTCCGCGAGTTCCTCCCGGGTCAGCCGCAGGGCCGGGTCCGGCTCGTTGACGAAGGCGGAGAGCATGTCGTCGCTCGGGCTGCCACGGCGCTTCTCGGCGAGGTCGACCAGGTACTGGCCCATCTCCCGCCGCGCCTGGTCGCCCGCCTCGCCCCGCTCGGTGGAATCCCCGGTGGCACCCTCTTCGGGCCTGACGTCGGCGGCGGTGACCACGGTGTCGGACCAGGCCCGGAAGAGCGGCTCGTCCTCGCGCGGCACGCCGAGCAGACGGCAGATCACCGTGACGGGCAACGGGTAGGCGAAGTCGTCGACGATGTCGATCTGGCGGCCCGCCTGGAGGGACTCCATCAGTTCCCCGGTGAGCTGGTCGATCTCGCCGCGCATGGCATCGACCCGGCCCGGGCTGTGCGGAGGGCCGAACGGTCGCATGGTCAAGGCACGCAGCCGGTGATGCTCCGGGTCGTCGAGCCGCAGGAACGGCGGCTTGAACGTCGTCGCGCCACGGGTACGGGTGCGGGGATCGGCGCTCATCCGCGGATCGTGGAGCAGCGCGGCGATCTCGTGGTAGGTGCCGACCAGGTAGCTGCCGTCTGCCTGCCGTACCACGGGACCGGCCTCGCGGAGTTCCGCGTACAGCGGATAGGGGTTGGGACGGTTCGCGTAGTCGGTGATCCGTGCCAGCAAGGTGTCGGAGTCCATGGTGGCTCCTCGTCGTCGGACGGGACGTGGGTCAGGCCGTGGGCTGCACCACGGTCAGTCGGCGGTCGGGCAGGTACCCGGTGAGCGCCACGGTGGGGCCGTGGGACAGCCCCTTCGGGTCCGGCACGTCGGACGGAACCGGGACCTCCGCCGCGATCGCGCGGTCCGCCGCGCCGGGCGGGGGTGGGAACGGAGCGGCCGTCTCGATCAGGTGCCGGTAGTAGTCGAGCGACTTGGCCATGTCGACGGTGACCGCGGCGGTGACCCGCCCCTGGAAGCCGTAGACCATCGCCAGACGGCGCGCCTCCAGGGAGCCCTGGGCGATGACCACGTGGTCGGAGAAGGTGGGCACGCCCACCGACTTGATGTTGAGCCCGAACTGGGTCGACCAGAACGTCGGGATGGCGAGGTGCGGGCGTCGCAGCGGCCCCGGGCTGACCATGTTGTGGGCCGCGACCCCAGCCTGCTCGACCGCGTTTCCCCAGTGCTCCAGGGAGAGCATCTGGTACCCGAACAGCGGGTGGGGGAAGCGGGAGACATCACCGGCCACGAAGATGTCGTCGGTGACGATTCCGTACATGTTGAAGGCGCGGCACCCGGCGTCACAGGCGATTCCGCGCGGACCCGCCGCCAGCCCGGAGTCGGCCAGCCACTCGACGTTGCGGACCGCACCCAACGCCACGACGCACACGTCCGCCTCGACCCGGCTGCCGTCGGACAGCTCCGCACCGGTGAAGCGGCCGCCGCCGTCCCCGCGCAGCGCGGTGACCGTCACGCCGGTGCGCAGGTCCACGCCGTGGTTGCGCTGCATGACGGCCGCGAGTTTCGCCAGGGTGCCGCCGAGCGCGCCGACCAAGGGTGCGGGACCGCGTTCGGCGACGGTGACGTCCAGTCCGCGCTCCCGGCAGGCCGAGGCGATCTCCGAGCCGGTGAAGCCACCGCCGATCACCAGCACCCGCCGTGGCCCGGCGGCCAGCCGCTCGGCCAAGCCGGCGGCGTCCTCACGGGTGCGCAGGGTGAACACCCCGTCCAGGGCGGCCTCCACCGGGTTGTGCCAGGGGCGGGCCCGGGTCCCGGTGGCGATCAGCAACCGGTCGTACGGCAGCGAATCGCCGTCGGCCAGCATCACCCGCCTCCCGAGGCCGTCCAGACCGGTGGCACGTACGCCCAGCCGCCACTCGGCATCCGGATCCCGGCGCATCGGCAGCCCGGTGGTGTCCGCCGCTGCCTGGCCCAGCAGTACCTGCTTGGACAGCGGAGGGCGGTCGTAGGGCGGATGGGGCTCGTCGCCGACCACGGTCAGTGAGCCGGTGAAGCCCTCGTCGCGCAGTGCCTCCGCAGCCCTCAACCCGGCCAGTGACGCGCCGATGATGACGATGCGGCCGTCCCGAAGGTCACCGGTCATCGGCGCTCACCTCCTCACCGAGGAGGATGGCCTGGACCGGGCACGCCGCCGCGGCCTGGCGCACCCGCTCGACCTGGTCGTCAGGGACGGCCGGGGCGTACAGCAACCCCTCCTCGCCGTGCAGCTGGAACATCTTCGGTGCGAGGAACACGCACTGTGCGTAGCCCTGGCAGCGCGTGAGGTCCACAACGGTTCGCATCCCCACCACTCCCTCTGTCGCCGCGCCCCCTCCCCCCAGCATGGGACGAGGGTCGGACGCTCGCACGGCGACCGCTCGGGGCACTGCCGGGTCCGCCGTCAGCCCGGGGCGGGGTCGCGGTCGACGGCGACCGACGTCTGTTCGACCTGCTCCTGGCGTGGAGGTCGGTGCGTCGGGGGCGCGGCAGGTCTCCGTGGTGGCCGGGGACCCGTGTGTCACCCACGCCCGGCGGTTTCGTCCCCGCTCGGGGAGCCCTGCGCGGCGGGCGACCGGAGTTCGGCCATGATGCGGTCCAGGGCGGCCAGGTCCTCGGGGCCGAGCGCGAGCAGGGTGCGCGGCGGGCGGGACAGGATGTGTTCGGCCTGTTCGGCGGCGGCCGTGCCGGCCGCGGTGAGGGTGACGATCTTGGAACGGCGGTCGTCCGGATGGACGTTGCGCTCCACGAAGCCGCGCCGCTCCAACTCGTCCACGACCAGGGTGGTGTAGGGCTTGTCGGTGGACAGACGGGCAGTCAGCTCACGCATGGTCAGCGGGCCGGTCAGCAGCCGGCGCAGTGCCTTGACGCGGAAGAAACTCATGCCGAGCGCCTCCTCGACCTCGGTGCGCCGGTTCTCCTGCTTCAGGACGAGGAAGGACATGGCAGCCCAGACGCGGGCCGCCGCCTCCGGGTCCGCCGGAGCGGACGCGGCGGCTCTCGTCGTGCTGCGGCCGGCCGGGGCGGCCATGGCCGGGGCGCGGCCGGTCGGCCCCGTCGCGGCACCGTCGCCGGTGCCGCCCGTGGCCTCGTACCCGATGCCGTTCGTGCTGTCGTTCATCTGCTGCTGCCGTCCACCCTCCTGGTTCAGCCAGGGACGAGCCGCTGCGCGGCGCGCGCGGCGGTCTGCCCGGCCCAGCGACCGGTGGTGAGGATACCGATCGCCAGGACCGCGACGCCGCACGCCGTCCCGACCCACCAGCCTACGTGGCTGGCCTGCGCGAATCCGGTGTGCAGCGGCTCGTGCACGGCGGAGGTGACCAGTGACCCGATCACCGCGACCCCGAGGGCCTGGCCGGTCTGGCGGCTGGTGGTGGCGACGGCGGCGGCGACCCCTGCCTGTGCGCGCGGCATGCCGGAGACGGCGGTGTTGGTGATCGGCGCGTTCAGCATGCCGAAACCCGAACCGAACAGCGCGTATGCGACGACGAGGTGCCAGGTGGCGGTGTGTGCGGTGAGGTCGGTCATGGCCAGGGTACCCGCGGCCATGGCGCTCCCGGCCGCGAGCAGCGGCACGCGAGTCCCCCGAGCCGCCACCAGCCGGCCGGCCAGCGGTGAGAACACCATGGTCAGCCCCGCCATCGGCAGCGTCAGCAGGCCCGCGTGGAACGGGGAGTAGCCGCGGACGTCCTGCAGGTAGAGCGTGTTGAGGAAGAGGAAGCCGCCGAGCGAGGCGAACCCGCAGATCGCGATGACCGTCGCCCCGGCGAACGGCGCGCTGAGGAACAGGCGCGGGTCGATCAGCGGCTGGGCGCGGCGCAGCTCGTACCGCACGAGGCAGGCCAGCGCGAGCGCGGCTGCCGCGCAGCAGGCCGCGGTCTGGGCGGAGACCCAGCCGGCGGAGGGCGCTTCGATGAGGCCGTAGGTCAGGCCGGCGAGCAGCACGGTGATCAGGAGTTGCCCCACCGGGTCGGCCGGTCGCGGGCGTTCGGCGCGGGACTCGGGGACGAACAGAGCGCACAGCCCGAGGGCGGCCAGACCCACCGGGATGTTGATCCAGAAGATCGCGCGCCAGCCGACCGACCCGACCAGCGCGCCGCCGAGCAGCGGCCCGAGCGCCATGCTGACCCCCGCCACCGCACCCCACACACCGATCGCGCGCGCCCGCTCCCGGGGCTCGCGGAAGGTGTTGGTGATGATCGACATCGCGACCGGGTTGAGCATGGAGCCGCCGACCGCCTGGAGCGCGCGGGCCGCGACCAGCAGGCCCAGGTTCGGGGCGATCGAGCACAGCAGCGACCCGAGCATGAACAGGACCAGCCCGGCCCGGAAGGTGCGGCGCCGCCCGATCCGGTCGCCGGTCGACCCGGCGAGCATCAGCAGGCTGGCCAGCACCACCGTGTAGGCGGTGGTGGTCCACTGCAGCCCGGAGACGGAGGCGTGCAGGTCACGCTGGATGGAGGGGAGCGCGACGTTCACGATCGTGTTGTCCACGCCGACGATGAACAGGCTCAGGCAGCAGGTCGCCAGCACGAGCATCCGCCCGCGGCGGCCGGGCGGATGCTGGGCGGAGTCCTGGGCCGCCGGTGAGGGAGCGGCGGACGGTCTAGTTATTGGCATACAACTATTATATGCACACAACTAAAGGGCGCTGCCACGTCCGTCGTCGGTGGTTCACTCCCCGCTCGCCCGGCCGAGGCCGAGCCGCGATCCGGCCGTACTCGAACAACCGGCCTTGTTCCGGAGCAAGCGGCATCGACCGGTCGACGATCGCCACGAACGCGGAGCGGCCGGTAGGGTGCCGGCATGCGAATCTTGATCACCGGCGGCAGCGGCTACATCGGGTCCCACACCACGCTCCAGCTCATCGCCGCGGGCCACGAAGTCGTGATCGCGGACAACTTCAGCCGGAGCAAGCCCTCGGTCATCGGCCGCCTGGAGGCGCTCTCCGGCGCGGCGATCAAGCACCACGCCATCGACCTCACCGACCGGGAGGCGACCGACCACCTCTTCGCTCAGGAGACGTTCGACGCGGTCGTCCACTTCGCCGGACTGAAGGCGGTCGGGGAGTCCGTCGCGATGCCCGTGGAGTACTACTCGAACAACCTCGGCTCGACCCTCTCCCTGCTGACCGCGATGCGCGCGCACGGCGTCAGGAAGCTGGTGTTCTCCTCCTCCGCCACCGTCTACGGCGAGCACGCGCCGGTGCCGATGCGGGAGTCCTTCCCCACCTCGGCGAACAACCCCTACGGCTGGACCAAGGTGATGCAGGAGCAGATCCTGCGCGACGTCGCCGCGGCCGACCCGGAGATGCGGATCGCACTGCTGCGCTACTTCAACCCGGTCGGCGCCCACCGGTCCGGGATGATCGGCGAGGACCCGCAGGGCGTGCCCAACAACCTGATGCCGCTGCTCGCCCAGATCGCCGTCGGGCGACGGGACCACCTGCGCCTCTACGGCCAGGACTACCCCACCCCCGACGGCACCGCCCGCCGCGACTACCTGCACGTCGAGGACCTGGCCGCCGGCCACGTCGCCGCCCTGGACAAGCTCGGCGAGACGGCGGAGCCGGTCTCGACCTGGAACCTGGGCACCGGGACGCCGACCTCGGTCCTCGAACTGGTGGCGGCCTTCGCCGAGGCCAGCGGCAGGGAGATCCGGACCGTCGACGCACCGAGGCGTCCCGGCGACATCGCGGACTCCTACGCGGACCCGGCCCGCGCCGAGACCGAGCTGGGCTGGGTGGCCGCCCGCACCATCCACGACATGTGCGCGGACACCTGGCGATGGCAGTCGCAGAACCCGGACGGCTTCCCGGACGCCTAGCCGTGTCGCCCCGCGCGGTTGCGGACGCGGCCGGACCCGTGTCCCACGCCGGCCGAACTCGGGCCGCGATGGTGACCGGCACCGACGGCATCCCGGTCGGCGGAGGCCGGATCCCGTGATCACACCGCGGTCGCGTCCCGCGAGGTGCTAACCTCGCAGGCCTGCCTGGTTCGCCTACGTCCCGATGTGGTGAGATGTCCGCACACGGTCATGAGTCGCTGCTGGGGGGTCGATGTGCTGAGGAGTGGACGGCTGCTCGCACTGGACGAGGACGCGGTGCGGCTCGCCGCCGCGGGCCTGGTCCGGCTGGGTGTGCAGGAGTGGCTGGAAGGGGCTGCGGGGATCCCGGCGTGGCGGATCCGCGCGGGCTCGTTCGCCCACGCGTGGCTGGCGTTCGGCGACCCGCCCGCGCCGGGCCTGCGGGTGCCGGCCGGGCCGGTCCTCCGGTCGCTCGTCCACCGGGCCGCACAGCTGCTCCTGCAGGTCCACGACGGGGAGGGACCGGCCGTACTGGAATGGCTGGGCCTGCACTCGGCCGAGGTCCGCGAGCAGGCCCGCCGGACGGATGCGGCGCACCCGGCCGAACCCACCGCCCTCACCCTGGTCTGGCACGGCGTCCAGGCCCTCACCGCACGAGGCGAGCGCGACCACGACCGGCGCATCGATGAAAAGTGCGAGGCTTACATCCGCGAGCGACACCGCCGCCAGGACACCCTGGCGCTACTGCTGGCCTGCGCCCGACTGGCCGCCACCGCCCTGGTGGAGCTCAGTGACGGGGATCCGGGCCAGGCGGGCGACCGGCTCGAGGAACACGCGGCGCGGCACATGCCGCTCGCCGGCCCGGCACCGCTGTGGGTGCCGGGACGGCCCCGGCAGCCGGCCGGCTGAGCACCCGGTCTCGTAGATCATGTCCGAGTGGGGCACCCGCGGGCGCACCTCGGCGGCGTCGGCCGGCCCCGCGGGCGTGCCCGCGGTCCGTCCCCGCGGGTCAGTCCTGCGGACGCCATTTCCTGGTGAATCGTCGCGCACCGTAAGCGATCGGCGGCAACACGAGGAGCCAGGCCCCGGAGTGTGTCAGGGCCGTGAGTCCCAGTGAGATCGCCCCGGACGCGGGGAAAAGCGCGTAGGCGGCCCGGGCGGCGCGCTCCTTCGGCCCCCTCGGGGCAGGGGAGCCAGCTGCTCTCTGGCCGGTCAGAACGGCCTCCGCCTCTGTTGCGGGCACCGTCGTACGCTCGAATTCCGGACCGGGCGCCGGCAAATCCTCGAACAGCGCCTGCAAGTCGGCACGCGCTACGGCGGCGTGCGCCAGATCCACTCGATCCCCGAACTCCCCCATGGAGAGCCGACCCGCCACCATGTGGACGCTCAACGCCTCCACCGCGTTGTCCCGCTCGGCCGCGCCGACACGGACATCCGGAAGCACCTGCACGGATTCCCCCTCCACGTTTCGCGCCCCCAGCCTACGGGCGGAGTTCCCAGAACGCACAGCTGGCACGGAGATCCGCACCGCGCCCGGCGCGCGACGGACGAAGGCGCGCTCAGCCGACGGCAGCGCCGAACCACTTCGGCAGCCGGCCGAGCAGATCCTGCTGGTCCTCACCGACCCAGGCCACGTGGCCGTCCGGTCGCAGCAGCACCGCGGGCACGTCCAGTTCCTCGCTGACGTCGACGACGTGATCGACCCGATCCGCCCAACCCTCCACCGAAAGCCGGCCGGTCTGGTCGAGCAGCAGTCCGCGGCCGCCGTGCGTCAGCTCGTAGAGGCGCCCCCGCTTCAGCCCCACGTCCCGCATCCGCCGGCCGAGCAGTTCATGCCCCTCGCCGAAGTCGTAGCGGACCCCGATCGCCGTGATCTTCTCGAGCAGGTACCGGTTCACCTCCTCGAAGTCCATCAGTTCCGACACCAGCCGGCGCACCGCCCGGGCACCCGGCTCGGGGGACAGCAGCTCGGTCTGCGCGCGGGTGTTGTCCAGCACGGCTTCCGCCACCGGGTGCCGTTCCGTGTGGTAGCTGTCCAGCAGCCCCTCCGGCGCCCAGCCGTTGACCTCGGCGGCCAGTTTCCAGCCGAGGTTGAACGCGTCCTGGACGCCGAGGTTGAGCCCCTGCCCGCCGGTCGGCGGGTGGATGTGCGCCGCGTCGCCGGCCAGCAGCACCCGGCCGGTCCGGTAACGCTCGGCCAGCCGGGTGGCGTCGCCGAAGCGGGAGATCCAGCGCGGTGAGTGCGCGCCGAAGTCGGTGCCGGCGAACACCCGCAGCCGCTGCTTGAGCTCCTCGAGGGTCGGCGCAGTCGCACGGTCCTCGGCCACCCCTTCGGCTGGCACGATCACGCGGTACACCCCGTCCCCCATGGGGATGGCGCCGAACCGCACATGGGTCTTGCGGACTTCGCCCACCACGGCGGCCAGCGTCTCCGGCGGCACGGCCACCTCCACCTCGCCCAACAGCGTCTCGGCCCTGGCGGGCTCGCCGGGGAAACCGACGCCGAGCAGCTTGCGCACCGTACTGCGGCCACCGTCGCAGCCGACGAGGTAACGCGAGCGCAACCGGGTGCCGTCGGCCAGCTCGGCGGTCACCCCGTCTTCGTCCTGGCTCAGCCCGACCAGTTCGCAGCCGCGCCGGATCTCGGCGCCGAGCTCGGTGGCGTGCTCGGTCAGCAGGCGCTCGGTGACGCTCTGCGGGATGGCGAGGACGTACGAATGCGCGGTGTCCAGCCGGTCGGGCCACCGCTTGCCCATGCCGGCGAAGAAACCACCGACCGCGAACTGCTTGCCGAGCGCGAGGAACCGCTCCAACAGACCTCGCTGGTCCATCACCTCGATGCTGCGCACGTGCATGCCGAGCGCGCGGGACTGCCCGGTCGGCTCAGGCTCCTTCTCCAACACGAGCGCCCGCACGCCGTGCAGCCGCAACTCGCCGGCCAGCATCAGGCCGGTCGGGCCGCCGCCGGCAACGATCACGTCGATCATGAAAACCCCATTTCCCCAGGTCCTGGCTTCGGCCGACGATTCTGCGGCACGACCGGGGCCTTGCCGCAAGCCCCCCGGTGCGCTATAAGTTGAAAGTGGCAAGGAGTGGGTGACCTCCTTGCCTTTCCTTTTCGTCCGCCTGCTGCGCCGTCGTCCGGTGCGGACGGACACCCTCCTCACGGAGCGGCGTCGCGCCGCGTGCGGCGGTACGCCCGCTGACCGTCCCGAACGCCGCAACCATCACCGCCCCGGGTGGCCGTGCCGGGGGATGCCGGGGATGGTGGAGGAAGGATCTTCGGCTGTTCGGTGAGGTGCGGCGGTGAGCGACAAGGCGAGTGTTCCGCGGATCGTGGTCGGGGTGGACGGTTCGGAGTCGTCCGAGGAAGCGCTGCGGTGGGCGGTCCGACAGGCCGCACTGGTCGGAGCCACGGTCGACGCGCTGATCGCCTGGGACTACCCCCGCGTCTACGGTTGGCCGGCCCCGACGGTCGAGACCTTCGACTACGAGGAGAACGCCCGCAAGGTGCTGGCCGAGACCATCAGCAAGGCCGTCGGCCCCGAACCACCGGTCGAGATCAGCTCCCTGGCCATCCAGGGGGACCCGGCGACCGCGCTGCTGGACGCGGCACGCGGCGCGACCCTCCTGGTCGTGGGCAACCGAGGGCACGGCGGATTCACCGGGGCTCTCCTCGGATCCGTGAGCCAGCGCTGCGTCCACCACGCCCACTGCCCCGTCGTGATCGTCCGCGACACCAGCACCTGACGGACCCGTCCCCCGGGCCACACGGCGCACGGGCCTTCGGCACGACCGCCGTTGGCGCGTGGACGCGGACGTCCCGTGCCGGGCCACGGACCCGGTGCGGGCGTCGACCGCGTCCGCCACCCCGGTTGACCGGCCCGCGCATCGGGGTAGTGAGCGTGCATGGACGAGATCCTGGTGGAAGAGAACTTCGCGCACATAGACGGCAGCGACATGAACGTCATCCTCGACCTGCTCGACGAGCTGAACCTCGAGGCCGAGCCCACCGCGCCACGCAGCAGCGGCAGGGGCCGCCGCTGGGAGCTGACCATGCACTGGCAGCCGGCGGGACCGATCCCGGAGAGCACCGACGCGGCGCTGCCCACCGCGGTCGCCAGGATCAGGGACCACTTCGTCACCGCCGGGAAGCAGCCACCGTCAAGGGTTGCCGTGTACGACCGGGACGGACTGGTACTCCGGGCGTTCCAGTTGGACGCCGGGTAACGGATCCGCCGCGGGACGGGGTGTTCGGGAACCGTCAAGCGCGCGCAAGGGTTCCGTCAAGGCGAACGACGGTCGGGTGCCACCCGGGAGCCCCCTGGCATAGCGTCAACGCCGGGCAGATGTTTCACACAGGTGAACTGGCTGCCCTGTCCTCGCTGTTGACGTGTTGACGAGGGGGATCACGGTGACGACCTCACGCCTGTGCCTACCACCGCTCACCGGACCGGTGGCCGCCGAGGCCGAGGACCTGCTGCGCCAACTCTCGGCCGAGGGGCACCTCCCGGCCGACGCCGCGGCGCAGCGGGTCAAGGAGATGACGAACGAGCTGACCGCGACGGGCACCTACCGGCAGAGCGCGGAGGAACTCCTCCACGGCGCCCGGATCGCCTGGCGGAACAACCCCCAGTGCGTCGGCAAGTTCTACTGGAAGGGACTGGAGGTCCGGGACTGCCGCGAGGTCGGGGCCGACGGTGACGAGAGCGCCCTGTTCGAGGCTCTCGTGGACCACCTTCGACTGGCCTGGAACGGCGGCCGGGTCCGGCTGCTGCTGAGCGTCTTCGCACCGAGCAGGCCCGGCCGCCCCGGTCCCCGGGTCTGGAACGGCCAGCTCATCCGCTACGCCGGCTACCGGCAGCACGACGGGTCCTTCGTGGGCGACCCCGAGACGGCGGACCTCACCGAGGCCGTCCGGCGGCTCGGTTGGCGCGGCGAGGGCACCGAGTACGACGTCCTGCCCCTGGTCATCCAGTCGCCGGGACGCGAACCCCGGTGGTTCGACCTGCCACCGGACGCCGTCCCCGAGGTGCGCGTCAGCCACCCCGACCACCCGTGGTTCGAACGGCTCGGCCTGCGCTGGCACGCCTTTCCCACCATCTCCGACCAGGTCCTGGAACTGGGCGGCCTGCGCTACCCCCTGGCACCGTTCAGCGCCTGGTACACCTGCACCGAGATCGGCGCCCGCAACCTGTCCGACACCAACCGCTACGACAAACTCCCCGCGGTCGCCCGAGGGATGGGCCTGGACACCGGCCGGGACCGCACCCTGTGGCGGGACCGCGCGCTGCTGGAGCTCACCGCGGCCGTGCTGCACTCCTACGACCAGGCCGGAGTCTCCATCATCGACCACCACTTCGCCACCAAGCAGTTCGTGCGGCACGAGGAGCGCGAGCACAGGAGCGGACGCGGCTGCCCGGCCGACTGGTCCGCCATCGTGCCGGCCACCAGCGGATCGACCACCCCGGTCTGGCAGCGGCGGTACCTGCCCACCAGGGTGCTCCCCAACTTCTCCCCCCAGCCGGTGCCGTGGGCCTCCGGCGGCGCCGAGGGGTGAACGGTTGCCGCTCGGCCCGTTCCCGGTACCGGCCGGGGCGGGGCTGACGGTCGTCGGCGCGCCCTGCCCACCTCCCCGAGCGGGGCCCGCTGTTGGTCGATCCCGGGTGTTCGGCAACCACACCGGGCCCTCCACCCGCTCCACCTGCCAGTCGCGTGGGCGGGCCCGGCCCCTGCCGATCCAGATGTCCAACCGCGGGCCGGAACTTCAGTCCGACACGCCCTGACGCTCCGCCTCGCCCAACCATCGCGTCAGGGCCTCGCACACCTCGTCCGGATCGGGGTCCTCGGCCGCCCACGCGGCATAACCGTCGGGCCGGACCAGTAGGATCGGGCGCAGGCTGGTCGTCGGGGAGGCCGTCACCACTCGCCCCGCCTCCGCCCACGGCGCGGCAACCGCGGCGACACGCGGCCCACCAGCACGAACTTGCCCTCCCGCAACGCCTCGTAGAGCCGGGCCGGTTCCCCGGCCAGGCGGAGGTCCGGTACCCGGCGTCCCGTGAGCGGATGGGAGCCCCGGGGTGCACGGTAGGCGATCCCGATGCCGGAGATGCCGCGTGCCGCGCGCGCCTCCACCACGACCAACTGGTCCACGGCGGTGGCCAGCGCGGCCCGCAACACGCGGACCAGAGACGACCCGCCGGTGACGGCCGTGAGGAGTGCGTGACTGACGCGCAGGACCACGCGCCCCACCGGGTGACGCTCCGCCTGGTAGCTGTCCAGCAGTGCGTCACCGGCCCAGCCGTGCAGGACGGCTGCCAGCTTCCAGCCGAGGTTGGCGGCGTCCTGGAGTCCGGTGTTCATGCCCATGCCGCCGGCGGGCGACTGGACGTGTGCGGCGTCGCCCGCGAGGAACACCCTTCCCTGCCGGTAGCGGGGCACCTGCCGCTCGTCGCTGTGGAAGCGCGTCCGCACCGACGACGTAACGGGCCGGAGTGTGGCTAGTCCAGGTCCTCCAACGCAGCCCGGGTCGACTCCTCGATGCTGCGCAGGGCGGCCCGGGCTGCCACCGGGTCGTCGCAGAGCACCTCGCCCGCCACCGCCGCCTGGATCGTGGTCGCCGTCAGCGTGTGCCCGATCGAGTCGTGCAACTCGTGGGCCAGCCGGTTGCGTTCGGCCAGCAGCTGCTCCCGCTCGGCCGCCAACGCAAGCCGCTCGGCCGCCGACGGCCCCAGCAGCCTCGGCGCCAACCACCGCAGAGCGCCCGTCAGTACCGCGCACAGCGCCGGCACCAGCAGCAGGCAGGCGAGCGCCACCACCCAGCTCCAGACGCCCGTCACCCGCACCGACCAGCTGAACAGGCTCAGCCCTCGCCTTGCCGCCGACCCAACCCCCTGGCAGGGCCGCGCCAGCACCGAGCAGCACCAGGCTCGCCACGCCTCCCGTCCACCCCAGTGCCACGTGCAGCAGAAACCAGACCGGAGTCCGCCAGCGGTCGGCACCGGGCGGCACGGCGGGGGCCCGCACGGCAGGACTCGGCCCGGCGCCGGTTGAGTGCGCCGACTGACGACCGGCCACCAAGTCCGGCAGCGGCACCCTCAACAGTCGACGGGCGCAGGCGATCAGCACCCGCCGCGTGGTGCGGGCCAGCCCGAGCACGGCGACCAGCGCCGCCCAGACCAACAGAGCCAGGACCGCCTGCACTCCGTAGGGTGCCGAGCGCCAGACCAGCGCCGGCACCATGGCGAAAGGCAGCAGTGGCAGGCTCACCAACGCGCCGCAGTAGGCGAACAGCGCACCCGCATACGTGGAGCCGCGCAGCAGCGGCCGGATTCCCCTGAACATGATCGCCAGTATGACCGAGCAGCTCACCGGCGACCTCCCCCGATCGAGGGAGCGTTCCCTCCCGCCTTCCCTCGATGCGCACCCCACGGTCCGACGACCAGGATCGTGCCCTGCCACGCTGACGGAGGGGACAACCGATGAACACGCAAGAGCTGGAGACATCGCCGAATCCCAGCGCGCCGGCCCGGCCGCCTCGACTCACCGGGCCCCAGTGCAGACACGCACAGCGCCCGGTCTGCCGCTATCGGCATCGGCATCGGCTTGGACCCGGGTCACAGGAGCAGACCGGCACACCACCCTGTTCCCGAGGGCGCGGCCAGGGCAGGCAGTCAAGTCTGAAACCTTCTTCCTGCCCAGGGAACCGTGGCAGCTGACGGGAGTTGAGCTGTCGCCACCCGTCGCACACCCCCGAACGCCGGGAAGACGGGAGCCGTCTCAGCCGGTCCTCGAGCCTCCGCGCTCAGCAGCGCAGCGTCCGTGGGCTGCGAGGTCGTTCCCAGGTGCGGGGTGCCGGCGTGCGGCAGCCCGCACCCGTTCACTTCGCGGCTTCCTTGAGCTTCGACCCGGCGCTGACCTTCGCGCTGTAGCCGGCCTCGATCTGGATCGGCTCACCGGTCTGCGGGTTGCGCGCGGTGCGGGCCGCCCGGTGGGTGCGCTCGATCGTCAGGAAGCCGGGGATCGTCAGCTTCTCGTCGCCCTTGAAGACGATCTCGCCGGCGATCTCGGCGAACGCCGTCAGGACGGCGTCGGCGTCCTTCCTCGCCACCTGGGCACGGTCGGCCAGAGCAACCAGAAGTTCACTGCGGTTCATTTCGCGCGCTTTCGGTCAAGGGACATGACGCTCCGCATGCTGCCAGACGAGTCCGCCATCGGTTCCATCAGACGCGGACGACGCGCCGTGGCTGTCTCTCCCCGGTTGTCGGTAGTCGAGGCACCACAGCCGCGAAGTAGGACAGCCCGCGGGGGCGCCCTCCGACCGCGGCCGGCAACCGGTCAGCCGTCCCGGGGTGCGCCCGCCGGTACGGTGCTCAGGCACGCGCCGCTTACTGGCGCACCGTCAGCTCCGAACGGTGCCGGGCGGCGCGGTCGTCATCGTCGGCGGACCAGCCGGTGTCGGGACGTCCCTGTGCGCGGCGGGTTCGAACCGGCGCGGACGGCGCATTGGGGGGTGGACACGCCGTGGCAGTGACCCGTTCGGACTCCGCGCGCTCTACCGATGGCCACTGGCCGCAGCAATGATGAGCTGACCGCAGGTGATCCAGGCGACTCCGCGCGCCTGCCCCCTGGCAGCTGGACATGCGGCGGAAGGAGTCCACGGTGTTGCTTCTCATCTCCCCGGACAGCGTCGAGGAGGCCCTCGACTGCGCGAAGGCGGCGGAGCACCTCGACATCGTCGATGTCAAGAAGCCCGACGAGGGCTCGCTCGGCGCGAACTTCCCGTGGGTCATCAAGGAGATCCGCGACGCGGTCCCGGCGGACAAGCCGGTGTCCGCCACCGTGGGAGACGTGCCGTACAAACCCGGCACGGTGGCCCAGGCGGCGCTCGGTGCCGCCGTCTCCGGAGCCACGTACATCAAGGTCGGCCTCTACGGATGCACCACGCCCGACCAGGCCATCGAGGTCATGCGAGGGGTCGTCCGGGCGGTGAAGGACTACCGGCCGGACGCGTTGGTCGTCGCCTCGGGCTACGCGGACGCCCACCGGATCGGCTGCGTCAACCCACTCGCCCTCCCCGACATCGCCCTCCGCTCGGGGTCCGACGCGGCCATGCTCGACACCGCGGTCAAGGACGGGACACGGCTGTTCGACCACGTTCCACCGGACGTCTGCGCGGAGTTCGTCCGGCTGGCCCACGAGGCCGGTCTGCTCGCCGCCCTCGCGGGCAGCGTCAAGGTGAAAGACCTCGGCGCGCTGACCCGTATCGGCACGGACATCGTGGGGGTGCGCGGCGCGGTCTGCGAGGGCGGCGACCGCACCACCGGGCGGATTCAGCCGCAGCTGGTAGCCGCCTTCCGGGCTGAGATGGACCGGCATGCCCGCGAGTACGCAGCTGCCGTCGCCGCCGCGAGCTGACCGCCGGCATGGCGACACCTCAGCCCCGTCGCGCACCCGGGACCCGCGGCGAGCACTTCGCCGTCCTCGATCCGGCCACGGGCGAGGCCTTCGGCGAGGCTCCCGACCAGCAACCGGAGGAGTTGGACGCCACCGTCGGCCGGGCCCACGAGGCCTGGCACGGCTGGCGGGCCAACCCCGCCGTCCGCACCACCGCGCTGCTCGCGGCAGCCGACGCCGTGGAGGCGGCCGGGTCCGAGCTCGCCCCGCTGCTCACCCGTGAACAGGGCAAACCCCTGGCCGAGTCGTACGCGGAGATCGCCCGCACGGCGGCCCGCCTGCGCTACTTCGCTCGGCTGGACCCCTGCCCCCAGCCGATCAGAGACGGCCGGCCGGTGCGCAGCGAGGTCCGCTGGCGGCCGCTCGGGCCCGTCGCCGCGATCGTCCCGTGGAACTTTCCCCTCCAACTCGCGTCGGCGAAGTTCGCACCCGCGCTCGCCGCGGGCAACACGATGGTGCTCAAGCCCTCCCCGTTCACCCCCCTCGCCACACGGCTGCTGGGGTCCGTCGTCTCCACCGCGCTCCCCGAGCACGTACTGACGATCGTCACCGGTCACGAACCCCTCGGTGCCCGTCTCGCGTCCCATCCGGGGATCCGCCACGTCACCTTCACCGGTTCGATTCCCACCGGGCGGGCCGTCGCGCGGGGCGCGGCGGCCTCGCTCGCCCGGGTCACCCTGGAGCTGGGTGGTAATGACGCCGCCATCCTGCTGGAGGACGTGGACGTGGAGCGGATCGCGGACCGGCTGTTCTGGGCGGCGTTCCGCAACTGCGGACAGGTCTGCATGGCGGTCAAGCGCGTCTACGCCCCGGCCCGGCTCTACTCCCAGGTGGTCGAGGCCCTCGCGCAGCGCGCCAAAGCCACCGTCGTCGGTGCCGGGCTCGACCCGGGCTCGCAGCTGGGGCCGGTCAACAACGCTCCCCAGCTGGCCCGGGTCGAGCGCTACACGGCCCAGGCCCTGGCAGACGGCGCCCGAGCCGTGGCCGGCGGCCACCGGCTGGACCGACCGGGCTACTTCTTCGCCCCGACGATCCTGGCCGATGTGCCGCCCGACAGCCCGGTGGTGACGGAGGAGCAGTTCGGTCCGGTCCTGCCGGTGCTGCCGTACGGGAGCCTCGACGAGGCCATCGCGGCGGCCAACGACACCGGCTTCGGGCTGGGCGGCTCGGTGTGGGGGACCGACCTCGACCTGGCCGAGGCGGCGGCCGACCGGTTGGAGTGCGGGACGGTGTGGATCAACCACCACGCCGAACTCTCCCTCGCCCAGCCCTTCGCCGGCACCAAGGAGAGCGGTGTCGGCGTCGCGGGCGGGCCGTGGGGCTTCTACGGGAACCTCAGGCCGTTCGTCGTGCACCGTCCGGAGGAAGCGTGACCATGAGGTTCGGCGCGGCGGTACTGCGCTCCCACGAGGGCCGGTTCGCCGTCGAGGAGGTGCTCCTGCACGCGGGGCCGGCCGACGGCGAGGTCCTGGTCAGGATCGCGGGCTGCGGGATGTGCCGGACCGACCTGGCGGTCCGGCGTTCGGCGGGCCGCTCCCCACTGCCGGCGGTGCTCGGCCACGAGGGGGCCGGGGTCGTAGTGGAGACGGGCGGTCCGGACACCGGCCTGCGCGTCGGTGACCATGTCGTGCTGAGCTTCGACTCCTGCGGACACTGCCGGAACTGCCTGGGCGCGGCTCCCGCCTACTGTGACTCCTTCGCCTCGCTCAACCTGTTCGGAGGGCGCGAGGAGGACACGGCACGGCTCACCGACGTGGCCGGGGGCGAACTGGCCCCCCGGTGGTTCGGCCAGTCCTCGTTCGCCGAGTACGCGCTGGTCCCGGCCCGCAACGCCGTCCGGGTCGATCCCGCACTGCCCATCGACCTGCTCGGGCCGCTCGGCTGCGGCTTCCTTACCGGCGCCGGAGCGGTCTTGAACGCCTTCGGCGCCGGCCCCGGCGACACCATCGCGGTCTTCGGCACGGGAGCCGTGGGCCTGGCCGCGGTGATGGCGGCCACCGCCGCCGGGGCGGTGACCGTTGCCGTCGACCGGCACCCCGAACGGCTGGACCTGGCCGAGCGGTTCCGCGCGATCCCGCTGCACGCCGGGTCGGCCGGCCTGCCCGACCGCATCCGGCGACTGACCGACGGCGGCGCGCAGTACGCGCTGGACACCACGGGCTCCGCCCAACTGATCAACGACGCGCTCCGGGCCCTGCGCCCGACCGGCCACCTCGGACTGGTGGCACGGCTCCACACCACGCTGCCGATCGAACCGGGGGCACTGGACCGGGGCCGGAGGATCTCCCACATCTGTGAGGGGGACGCGGTGCCAGGACTGCTGATTCCGCGGCTGACCGGGCTCTGGCAGGCCGGGCGGTTCCCCTTCGACCAGCTGATCCGTACGTACCCGCTCGCCGACATCAACGAGGCCGAGCGTGACTGCGAGGCGGGCCGCGTGGTCAAGCCCGTCCTGGTTCCGGAGGGGTGGAGCCGTTGAGCGGCTGCCAACGCCGCCGCCCCTCTGATCGACCCCGGTCCGGGCGTTACGGCCGGGGCTTGTTCGCGAACACCCACCGGTTGCCCGCCAGCGCGTCGTTCTGCTCGGGCAACGGGCCGCGTCCGTGCCGACGGGTGAAGTCGAAGGGGGTGTGGACCGATGTGGACCAGCCCTTGCTCGCCAGACCACCTGCGGAGTCGGGCCGCGGCTCGCGGACGAAGAGGTTGAGCAGGTCGATGCCGATCTGGTGTTTCGTCGAGGTGTAGAGCGGGCTGTCGCGGTGCTCCAGCAAGTCCCTGTCGAGCTTGACCTCGAACGCCAGAGCGCTTCCCGCCGTACTCAACCGGTCCACCGTGTCGATGAGGTGCGTCTCGGCGGCGTTGGGCAGGTAGAACAGCAACCCCTCGGCCAGCCAGACGCTCGGTGCGGCCTTGTCGAAGCCGGCGTCGGTCAGCGCTCCGACCCAGTCGGCGCGCAGATCGGTCGGGATCGGTACGCGCGCCGCCTTCGGAGTGGCCGACAGCCCACCGAGCACCTCGTGCTTGAACGCCAGCACGCCTTCCCTGTCGATCTCGAAGATCACGCAGCCGGGAGGCCAGTCGAGTCGGAACGCCCGCGTATCCAACCCCGCCCCGAGCAGGACCACTTGGCGGGCACCCGCGTGCACGGACCGGAGGAGGAAGTCGTCCAGGACCCTCGTCCGCAGACCGAAGTACCGCGCGAATCGCCCCCACAGCGGGTTCGCGTCGCCGTCCGGAACCTGTTGCATCCGGACCGGCCAGCCCGCGGACGCCGGTGCGGCGCGCACGAAGTGCTCGGCGTAGACGTCCCGTGCCAGGCTGTCGTGGCGGTGGGTCTCGATCGCCCGTGCCGCGGCGACCAGGAGAGCGGTCAGGCCGACACCCCCTTCCACACCGTCCACACCGGTGTTCCGATGCGCCGTGCCGACCATGTGTCCTCCCTTGGGGCGAGTGGGGACCACGAACAGCGAGGAATGCGAGTGGTGGATCCGCGCTGAACGCACGACGCCGACCCCGGCGAAGTGCGGTTCGGTGATCCGGCTCAAGACCCTTCTGAGCGGCGGGGCCCGTGTCCAGGCTGGCGTGCTCCCACCGAGGTGGTCACCCGGATTGCCTGCCGGACCTCCCACAGCCTCCTCACTATCCAGCCGACGGTCGCCACCCGCGCGAAAAGCCAACCCGATTCCCCCGAACAGGTGAATCTCGCCGGTATGCTCCCGCGAAGCCCCGAAGTGTGCCGCACCCTCGGCATGCTGTGGATCAACGTGCCTCCTCCAGGCTGCGGGCCGGCCAGACCCCACCGTCAGCACCGGCCGGCCGTCGCCGGCGCTGGACTGGGCAGTCACCCGGAAGCGTGACGACTGCGCGAACGCCTCACGCCGGGCAGCGCGTTGCAGCAGAGACGGCTACGGGGTCCAATGGCCGAAAGAGCGCCGCGATGACGATGTTCCATGGACATGACAAGGGGGATCGGTGGGATGGTCGGCCCGGCGCCGGCTCGAAGCAGCGTCAAGTGGCCTACACGGTGGACCGCTTCGTGCTTCCCACCCGTATCGGAGGAAGAACTCCATGACGTACCGTCTCCTGGCCAGCGCGGTGGCGGGGGCCGCCCTCACCGCGACCGTCCTGCTGGCAGCTCCGGCCGCACAGGCTGCTCCTGCCGCCACACCCCCGGTGAACTGCGGCAACGTCTACATCGGCACAGCCGGGAACCAGCAGTTCCTGCACGCGGCCTGTTCTCCCGTCACCGCACACAGCTGGTCCCTGGTGGTGCAGTGCTCGAACAACCTGACCTACAGCGCGGGCCCCTACACCACCTTCGAGGACGTCTCGGTGTACTGCCCGGCCGGCGCCACGGTCACCAACGGCTGGTACACCTACTCGTAACGGCGAGCACCAGCAGCCGGGTGTCGATGTGCTCGCCGGCCGTCATGTCCCGTCTCGGGTCGTGAGCCCGCGACGTGTGCGGGCTCGTCCATCAGCGATTCGGCACGACGGTGCGGCAGACTTGGTCCGGATGGGCAGGAGCCCGCGGTTCATCCTTCCGGGTGACTTGCGGGCTCTGCCACGGCACGCCCGCGTCTCAAGGCCGGTCTCGGGCCGTCCCCTGCGCCACCGTGCGGCTCCGGCCGAGCAGCCCCGCCACCGACAGGGCTCCCCAGCCGATCGAGACCGCCAGTGCCGCCCGGCGGTGGCGGGCCGTGGGCAGGGTGCGGGACAGCAGCGCGGCGTCGCCGAAGTCCGCGGCGATCCGCAGCAAGGCGGCGGTGCGCAGGCTCCGGTCGTCGGGGGCCAGGGCCATGGCCGCACCACAGGCGGCATCCCGCAGGCCGAGCGGCCGCAGCACGGTCACGACCTCCGGCGCGCCACCGTCGGGGCCGAGCAGGCCGGACGGTCGAGCGAGCAGGTCCGGGCGCACGGTGACGGCGATGCCGTAGACGGCGGTGGCGGCTCCGGTCGCGCGTAGCAGCAGGCGGTTCACCGGTCTCCTTCGGGGTCTGTGGACTGGGGCCGTGCCGCTGCGGGCGGCACCCTGCCCAACCGGAACAGCGAATCGGGCCACCAGGTGGCATCCACGACTCTGTTGCTCAATTCGGCCGAGCAGCAGAGACCGGTCAGGAGGGTCGCAACAGCCCCCGCGTTGCCGCAGGTCGCAGCCCGCGCTTCGGAGC
>NZ_JBVHLF010000041.1:0-71868 GCF_055559155.1 Kitasatospora sp. NPDC024654 | reverse complement strand
ATCGACACACCCAGTCAACGCTCCCGACCCCGTCCCGGACACCAGCCAACCGGCCAAACCATCCGAATCACCGATCTGCGAAGTACGGGCCTAGCGGGAACGCCGATCCTCGATGATGAAATCCGTCAAGTCCGAGGCAGACATACGCCCACAGTCAGCTGCCGCGTCGGCCGACCGGGACCGACCCGCGCACTTCTCAGCTGAACCTGACGCGGAGATGAAAGGCCCGGCCGACGGCGGACTCGCCGACTAGGCTGGAGCATCGGCTGACTCACCCGGAAAGGCACCGCGCATGAACCCCGAGCACTTCGCGCTCCTTGAAGAGGCCCGCAGGAGCCTGCCAGACGGGTTCAAGGTCGAACTCTCCGGCGACACCATCGTCATGATGGTCAGCCCCTCGGGTATTCACCAACGGAATCTCTTGGTGGTGCGCCGCCAGTTCGACGTGTACGCCCCGGCAGGACTACTACCCAGCGAGAACACGGACCTCGTCTCGCCCAATGTCGGCAAGAGCCGCAATCCCGACCTGACGTACCTGCCGGACGATGCACTCACGACCAGGGACAACCAGGTTCCTGCCGAGGTTGCTGCGATTGCCGTCGAACTGGTCTCACCGTCCAACCCGGAGAACGACTGGGTGGGGAAGGTACGGGACTACCCGCTCATGAGAATCCCTCTCTACCTCGTGATCGACGCAAGGGAGAAGGCGGTCACGCTCTTCAGCCGACCCGACGGCACGAAGTACCATCGCCGCGAGGACATCGCGTTCGGCGAGACCATCCACATCCCGGAGCCGTTCGACTTCGAGCTGATCACGACCGGCCTGCTCCCCTACTGAGCACACCCAGCACATGTGAAGCTCCGCCGGTTGACGCCAACGCTTACGCCAACCGACCCGGACGATGGCGTTCGACAGCGCCCTTCCACAGACGGAAGAATCGCCCAAACTGGGGCATCTCACCGCCCCGGCTTGGCCTGAAAAGCGGAAGGTCGCCGGTTCGACCCCGGCCCTGGCCACAGTTCTCGAACAGCCACGACGCCCCTGGAGCAGCTCGTTCCGGGGGCGTTCTCGTGCCGCTCGACGCCCGACGCCGCGGCGGACGGTCACTTCTCCCCTCCGGCACACCCCCGTACCCGCCGTCCTGAGGAGCCGCGCCCAACTCCCCGGGGGCAGGGCGGAGTAGCCCGCCGCACGGTGGACGGCTCCCGCGGCGGAGCGGCAGGATCTCCCCATGACCGGGACCACGCCCGACCGCAGCGCCTACGCACGGCTCGTCCTGGAGACGATGCCGCAGGAGTCCCGGATCGGACTCACCCTGGGCTTCGTCCGGACCTTCGGCGTCCCGGAGATCGCCGAAGTGCTGCACGCCACCGGGCGGATGACCACCGAGCCGTGGGACCGGGCCAAGGCCACCGGGACCGCCATGTTCGCCCTGATCGAGCACGGTCCGGGCAGCCCCGAGGGACGGCGGATCGTCGACGAGCTGCGCCGGGTGCACGATCGGCCCGGCATCACGCCGGAACTGATGCACTATGTGCTGGCCTGCTTCACGGTGTGCCCGCTGCGGTTCCTCGCCGACTACGCCGGCCGGCCGGCCACCGGGGCGGAGCTGGCCGCGGCCCGCACCTTCCACCACGACCTCGCGGCGGCCCTCACGCTGCCCGAGCCGCCCGCCGCCGAGCTGGCCGGCCTGGCCGGCTGGATGAGCGCCTTCGAGGACCGCCGGTTCGCCCCCAGCCCGGCGGGCCGGGCGCTCTGGGAGGCGACCAGCGGCCTGCTGGCCACCCGGTTACCCACCCCGCTGGCGCCGCTGGGACCGGCCGTGGCCGCCGCGCTGCTGGACCAGCCGCTCCGGACGGCGCTGGGGATACGCCGGCCACCGGCCCCGGTCCGCGCCCTGGTGTCCCGCGCGCTCAGGGCCCGGGCCCGGCAGGCCGCCGGCTGACCAGCGGCTCAGCCGGGGTCGGCGTCCGACTCCGCCGCCCGCGCCAGCTCCGCCGCGTTGCGCGCGTTGCGGCCGGCGATCTCCTGCAGCGCGGCCAGGTGCCCGGCCAGCCGCTCCCGGCCGTGGGCGGTAAGCGACAACCAGGTCCGCGGCCGCCGGCCCAGGTGCCCCTTGCGGATCCGGACGTGCCCCTCGGCCTCCAGGGCGGTGGCGAGCTTGCTCAGCGCCGAGTCGGACAGCCCGCACTCGTCGCGGACGGTACGGAAGTCGGCCTCCGCGCACCCGGAGAGGAAGGCCACCACGGCCAGCCGGTTCGGGTGGTGGAAGGCGCTCTCCAGCGCACCGTTCACGCTTCTCTCCTCGTCCTCAGCACTCCGGCCGGCCCAACCTGGCCAGCCGGTACCACTCCGCCGCTCCCCCGGTGATCCCCCAGACGATCAGCGTCCAGGGCAACCCGGCGATCGCCCACATCGCGATGCCGAGCGTCGTGGCCACCAGGCTCGGGGCGTTGTCCCGCCAGCGCCGCGCGTTGCTCCGATTCTGCAGCCGCGGGACGACCCCGCCCGCCATCGCGAAGCGGCCCATCAGCCCGAATCCCACCACCCAGGCCACCGCGCCGACACCGATCAGCGCCAGCCGCCAGGACCGGTGTGCCTCCCCGGGCAGCAGGGCGATCCCCAGCGCGACCTGACCGAGGCCGTAGAGCCCACCGCTCACCGGCGGGTACCAGCCGGGCCGACGGTTGCGGACCGCGGCCCGCCGTGCCCCCGCCGCGAGCCGAAGTGCTTCCTCCGCGTCCATGTCCTTCTCCCCGTCAGACGAACCGGGCGAGCCGCCCCACGGTCCCGCCCCTTGCTTTCGATGGTGGCATCTACTTTCCGCATTGGCAAGTAGATGCCCACACAGCAACCCAAGGCATCCCCGCCTGCTCACTCCCAGGTGTGACACTGGATGCGCCACGAATCCGACCGTCCGACCCACCACCGCCCCAAAACCGAGGTGCGCCCGTCCGCCCCTCCTTGCGAACCTAGAGGGATGCCCCCAGTGAGTTCTCCCGCAGCCCAGCCGACCGAGGCACCCACGCCCGAGGCGCCCACCATCGGCGAGCTGGCCGCCCGTCTCCCCGAGCTGACGCTGCGGGACCAGCAGCGGATCGGCCGGCGGCTGGACGGCGCACGACGGGTCCGCAAGCCCGAGGCCCGACAGCAGATCGCGGTCGAGCTGGCCGACGAGATCGCCAAGGCGGAGCTGCGGGTCGAGCAGCGCCGGGCGGCCGTCCCGGAGATCAGCTATCCGGCCGAGCTCCCGGTGAGCCAGAAGAAGGACGAGATCCTGGCCGCCATCCGCGACCACCAGGTGGTGATCGTGGCGGGCGAGACCGGCTCCGGCAAGACCACCCAGATCCCCAAGATCTGCCTGGAGCTCGGCCGTGGCGTCAGGGGCCTGGTCGGCCACACCCAGCCGCGCCGGATCGCCGCCCGCACGGTGGCCGAGCGGGTCGCCGAGGAGCTGCGCAGCCCGCTCGGCGAGGCGGTCGGCTGGAAGGTCCGGTTCACCGACCAGGTCGGCCAGGACACCCTGGTCAAGCTGATGACCGACGGCATCCTGCTGGCCGAGATCCAGACCGACCGCGAGCTGCGCCAGTACGACACCCTGATCATCGACGAGGCGCACGAGCGCAGCCTCAACATCGACTTCATCCTCGGGTACGTCAAGCAGCTGCTCCCCCGCCGCCCCGACCTCAAGGTGGTCATCACCTCCGCGACCATCGACCCGGAGCGCTTCGCCCGCCACTTCGGCGACGCCCCGATCGTCGAGGTCTCCGGCCGCACCTACCCGGTGGAGGTCCGCTACCGTCCGCTGCTGGACGAGTCGGAGGATCCGGAGAGCGACGAGCTCGACCGGGACCGCGACCAGATCCAGGCGATCTGCGAGGCCGCCCAGGAGCTCCAGGCCGAGGGCCCCGGCGACATCCTGGTCTTCCTCTCCGGCGAGCGGGAGATCCGCGACACCGCCGACGCCCTCAACAAGCTCAACCTGCGGTTCACCGAGGTCCTCCCGCTCTACGCCCGGCTCAGCTCGGCCGAGCAGCACAAGGTCTTCCAGCGCTCCAGCAACCGCCGGATCGTGCTGGCCACCAACGTCGCCGAGACCTCGCTGACCGTCCCGGGCATCAAGTACGTGATCGACCCGGGCACCGCCCGGATCTCCCGGTACAGTCACCGCACCAAGGTCCAGCGGCTGCCGATCGAGGCGATCAGCCAGGCCAGCGCCAACCAGCGCAAGGGTCGCTGCGGCCGGACCTCGGACGGCATCTGCATCCGGCTCTACTCGGAGGAGGACTTCCTCGCCCGCCCCGAGTTCACCGACGCCGAGATCCTGCGCACCAACCTCGCCTCGGTGATCCTCCAGATGACCGCGGCCGGCCTGGGCGACATCGCCGCCTTCCCGTTCCTCGACCCGCCGGACTCCCGCAACATCAAGGACGGCATCAACCTGCTGCACGAGCTCGGCGCGCTCGACCCGGCCGAGAAGGACGTCCGCAAGCGCCTCACCCCGCTCGGCCGCAAGCTGGCCCAGCTGCCGGTCGACCCGCGGCTGGCCCGGATGGTGCTGGAGGCCGACCGCAACGGCTGCGTCCGCGACGTCATGGTGATCGCCGCCGCGCTCTCCATCCAGGACCCGCGCGAGCGGCCCACCGAGAAACGCCAGGCGGCCGACGAGCGACACCGCCGGTTCGGCTCGGAGACCTCCGACTTCCTTTCCTACCTGTCGATGTGGCGGTACGTCAGGGAGCAGCAGAGGGAGCTCTCCTCCTCCGCGTTCCGCCGGATGTGCAAGGCCGAGTTCCTCAACTACCTGCGGATACGGGAGTGGCAGGACATCTACACCCAACTCCGCACAGTGGCGAAGCAGTTGGGCGTCACCGTCACCGAGCCGCATCCCGACGCCGAACCGGACGCGGACCGGATCCACCAGTCGCTGCTGTCCGGCCTGCTCTCCCACCTCGGCCTGTACGACGTCGAGAAGCGCGAGTACGGCGGCGCCCGCGGCGCCCGGTTCGCGGTCTTCCCGGGCTCCGGCCTGTTCAAGAAGCCGCCGCGCTGGGTGATGTCGGCCGAGCTGGTGGAGACCTCCCGGTTGTGGGCCCGGATCAACGCCAAGATCGAGCCGGAGTGGGTCGAGCCGCTGGCCGGCCACCTGCTCAAGCGGACCTACAGCGAACCGCACTGGGAGAAGAAGGCCGGCGCGGTGCTGGCCTACGAGCGGGTCACCCTCTACGGGATGCCGATCGTCGCCCAGCGCAAGGTGAACTACGGCCGGATCGACGTCGAGCTCTGCCGCGAGCTGTTCATCCGCAACGCCCTGGTGGAGGGCGACTGGGAGACCCACCACGACTTCTTCGCAGCCAACCGCCGGATGCTCGGCGAGGTCGAGGAGTTGGAGAACCGCGCCCGCCGGCGCGACATCCTGGTCGACGACCAGACCCTCTTCGACTTCTACGACGCCAGGCTGCCCGAGGACGTCGTCTCCACCCGGCACTTCGACGCCTGGTGGAAGAAGGCCCGGCACGACCAGCCCGACCTGCTCAACTTCGAGAAGTCGATGCTGATCAACGACGCCGCGGACGGCATCACCGAGGCCGACTACCCGGACTACTGGCAGCAGGGCAAGCTCCGCTTCAAGCTGACCTACCAGTTCGAGCCGGGCAGCGACGCGGACGGCGTGACCGTGCACATCCCGCTGCCGGTGCTCAACCAGGTCACCGCGGAGGGCTTCGACTGGCAGATCCCGGGCCTGCGGGCCGAACTGGTCACCGCCCACATCCGGGCACTGCCCAAGGCGGTCCGGCGCAACTTCGTGCCCGCCCCCGACTACGCGCGCGCCGCGCTGCGCGAGGTGACCGACCGCCAGGAGCCGCTGCTGCCCACCCTGGAACGGATCCTGCACCGGATGTCCGGCGTCCCGATCCCGCCCGAGGCCTGGGACGACGAGCGGGTGCCCGACCACCTCAAGGTGACCTTCCGGGTGGTGGACGGCAAGCGCAAGCTGGCCGAGTCCAAGGACCTGGAGGACCTCCGGCTGAAGCTCAAGCCCAAGCTGA
Source organism: Kitasatospora sp. NPDC024654 (assembly GCF_055559155.1). NCBI lineage: Bacteria > Bacillati > Actinomycetota > Actinomycetes > Kitasatosporales > Streptomycetaceae > Kitasatospora > Kitasatospora sp. NPDC024654. Next base: position 65,817 of record NZ_JBVHLF010000041.1, on the reverse strand, counting down.
AGGAGACGCTCTCCAGCGCCGCCTCCGGCCGCGGTATCGAACAGACCGGGCTGACCGCCTGGCCGGCCTCGCTCCCGGTGCTCCAGCGCACCTTCGAGCAGCGCTCCCGCGGCCACTCGCTGCGTGCCTACCCGGCCCTCGTGGACGAGCGGGAGAGCGTGGCGATCCGGCTCTTCGACACTCCCGAGGCCCAGCAGCAGGCGATGTGGGACGGCACCCGGCGGCTCCTGCTGCTGCTGACCAACTCACCGGCCAAGTCGATCCAGGGCCGGCTGGGCAACCAGGCCAAGCTGGCGCTCTCCTACAACCCGCACGGCTCGATCCCGGCCCTCTTCGAGGACATCGTGGCCTGCGCCGCCGACCGGCTGATGACCCTGGCCGGCGGCCCGGCCTGGGACGAGCCGGCCTTCGGCAAGCTCTTCGACAAGGTCCGCGCCGACCTCTACGAGCTGTCGGCCGACACCACGATCAAGACGGCCGGCGCGCTGATCGCCTTCCACCGGGCCTCGACCCGGCTGAAGACGGTGAGCAGCCCGGTGCTGCTCAGCGCGGTGAACGACATCAAGCTGCACCTCACCTCGCTGGTGCACCCGGGCTTCGTCACGGACAGCGGCTGGCAGCGGCTGCCCCACCTGAAGCGCTACCTGCTCGCGGTGGACCGGCGGCTGGAGGCGCTGCCCAACCACCCGCAGCGCGACCTGCAGCAGCTGCTCAAGGTCCAGGAGGTGCAGCGGGCCTACGGCGAGCTACTGGCCGCCGTGCCGGCCGGCCGGCAGCCCACGGCCGAGCTGCGGCAGATCCGCTGGATGATCGAGGAGCTGCGGGTGAGCTTCTTCGCCCAGTCGCTGGGCACGCCGTCCCCGGTCTCGGAGAAGCGGATCCTGCGCGCGATGGACGCGGCGGCGGCCACCCTCTGACGCGCCGCGCGGGCCCCCGGCGACCGGTTCGACCTGGGGGCCCGCGATGCAGTACGATCTGTCTTGTCGCCGCCGGAGACGGCAGCGACGGACACCAGATCAGAAGTGAACACTCTGGTCCCGTGGAGCAGTTGGTTAGCTCGCCACCCTGTCAAGGTGGAGGTCGCGGGTTCAAGTCCCGTCGGGATCGCAGGAAGCGAGAGGCCCGGAACCGTCAGGTTCCGGGCCTCTCGCCGTTTGGGCACTCGACGACACCCGAGCACCGGACGCCCCGTCAGCCCGCATTATCGACGTCCTGGTCCAGACCACAAGAGACCGTCCTGTGACGGTCGTCACTTATTTTTTCTTGAGGTTGGCGCCCGTGGACCCCCCCTGACGAGGGGTTCATTTAATATATAAAATTGCACTGCACGGGTAGGCTTTTCGCTTTTTTCATAACCGGAATCCCAGGCGCCACACCGACCCCATTCGCCTTCCATTCATGCTTCATTACCACCCCAAGGGACAGTCATGAAAAGGTGTATGCTGCTGTCGCCCAAGCCAATCATCAGACCTTTTCGAAATTGCTTCGAACTACCCTCGCGGCACGCCAAAGGGGCCGCATCCCGGACCCGGCGGAGTCCGGGGATGCGACCCCTTGGCGAAGCGTTCGATCACCGGGCCCGGCGGCCCGGCGGGCCATTCAGGCCTCGGTGCGCTGGGCGGGGATGCCGGCCAGCAGGGCACGCACCTCCGCCTCCCGGTAACGGCGATGGCCGCCGAGCGTGCGGATCGACGTGAGCTTGCCCGCCTTGGCCCAACGGGTGACCGTCTTGGGGTCCACACGGAACATGGTGGCGACCTCTGCCGGCGTCAGCAGAGGTTCGGCGTCAGGGGTACGAGCGGTCATGAGCGGCCTCCTCGGAACCGAACCAGGGCGGTTCTATCCTTCAAATTCTGCACCTTGGCCCGCGATGCCCGAAATGGCAGGGACGGACCGAGTCGGTTATAGGACGAACGGCTTGTCCTGGTGTCTACAACTACACCATCCGTCCAGCCCTATCGACCAAACCGCCAAAATTGGCCCCTCACGGGTTCAAGAGCGACGGATGGCGATGGACCACCCCATAACGGACAGTCACCCTATCGTGACGCCCGGTTAGGGAATGGCCAGACCGATCGATTCCCCCCAAAGGGCACACCGACCCCCAGAACCGCCCAGACGCGGGCAAGGACGAGGAGACTTGGGCTGGTTGTCCCATTTCTACCCTTAACGGTTACTTCAGGTCAACGGTGAGTAGTGTCACGTTCGTTGGCTATTGACCCAAACCGGGACCTTGGTCCCGGGTTTCGGAACATGCTTCCTACACCCCCTTCCCTCCCCGCTCCTGGCCACCGGCTGACCCGGGGTCAGCCGCCCCCGCGGCTCAGTTGGCCTGGCGCAGCGCCTGGACCTGCCGCCAGCGCTCGGTGACCGTCCGGTAGGCCCGCGACGCACCCTCGGCGTCGCCCGACCGCAGCGCCTCCAGCCCGTCGGCCACCTCGGCCGCCGTACGATCCGCCGCCAGCCGCTCCGCCCCCATCACGTGCACCAGTCCCCCGTAGTCCAGTTCCACCAAAGACCGCGGATGGAACTCCTCCAGCCAGCGCCCGATCTCCTCCGCCCCCAGCGCCAGCGGCGTCCCGCGCAACCTCTCCCGCAGCACCCGGTAGCCGCGGGCCACCCGGCGCCGTGCCTGGGCCATCGAGGTCAGGTAGAAGAGCGTCGCGGGCTCCGGCCGGCCCTCCCCCTCCACCGGGCCGGCCGGGACGAACCGGCGGTCCTCCGCCCCGAACGGCAGGAACCAGCGCATCGGCACCTCCCAACGGGCCGTCAGGATCCAGGGTCGGGCGTCCGGATGCGCCACCCGCCAGCGGGCCCGGGCAGCCACCGCGTCCTGCCGGACCGCCTGCGGCAGCACGGTGTCCAGCAGCGCGACCGGCATCGACTCGGTCAGCTCGTCCAGCGCCTGCCAGCTGCGCAGCCGGGTCGCCCACGGGCAGACGTAGGTCACCCCGTCGACCAGCCGGACGAAGGCCTGCTCGCTCTCCCGTTCGGGCAACGCGCGGGGAGTCCGGGCGAGCAACTCGGCGAGCGCCCCCCGCTGTGCGTCGAGCGCCGCCCGGGCCACCGGCTCGGCGGCCGACCCGGCGTCCGGCCCACGGGCCGCGGCGTAGGCCTGCCAACGGGCCCGCTCCGGCTCGGGGTACGCGGCGAGCGGCTCGTACACCCGCAGGTGGGCAGCGTAGGGCGGCAATACCGAGGTGCGCACAGCGGTCACGTTCTGCATCGTCGCACGCACCCGTGACGGACCGGGAGGACCCGGGACGGGTTCGGGAGGGGGCCTCCCGGGCGCCCCCGCCCCTGACTACGCTTCGCGGTAGATGCCCGCACCACAGCAGCGGGCCAGCAGATACTGGAGTCACCACAGTGACCGACGTACGCACCGAATCCGCGACGCACCCCGCATCAGGCGTGCTGAGCCGGATCTTCCGTACTGAGCAGGACGGCGTCCCGGGCGACGGCCACGAGCAGGTCGTGCTGTGCCACGACCGGACGACCGGACTCAAGGCGATCATCGCCATCCACTCCACCGCCCTGGGCCCGGCCCTCGGCGGCACCCGGTTCCACCAGTACGCCTCCGAGGAGGAGGCGCTGGAGGACGCGCTGCGGCTCTCCCGCGGGATGAGCTACAAGAACGCGCTGGCCGGGCTGGACCTCGGCGGCGGCAAGGCCGTGATCATAGGCGACCCCACCGCGAAGGCCGAGGGCGGTGACAAGTCCGAGGCGCTGCTGCGGGCCTACGGCCGCTTCGTGCAGTCGCTGGCCGGCCGCTACATCACCGCCTGCGACGTGGGCACCTATGTCCAGGACATGGACGTGGTCGCCCGCGAGTGCGACTACGTCACCGGGCGCTCCCCCGAGCAGGGCGGAGCCGGCGACTCCTCCATCCTCACCGCCTTCGGCGTCTTCCAGGGCATGCGGGCCTCGGCCCAGGCCCGCTGGGGGGCGCCCACCCTGCGCGGCCGCAAGGTCGGCGTCGCGGGTGTCGGCAAGGTCGGCCACTACCTGGTCGGCCACCTGGTCGCCGACGGCGCGACCGTGGTGATCACCGACGTCTCGGAGGCCGCGGTCAACCGGGTCCGCGCCGCCCACCCGGACGTCGAGGTGGTCGCCGACAGCAAGGCCCTGCTCGCCGCCGGTCTGGACGTCTACGCCCCGTGCGCGCTGGGCGGCGCGCTGGACGACGACACGGTCGGCGCGCTGACCGCCGCCGGCACCTCGGTGGTCTGCGGCGCGGCCAACAACCAGCTGGCCCACCCCGGGGTGGAGAAGGACCTGGCCGACCGCGGCATCCTCTACGCCCCCGACTACCTGGTGAACTCCGGTGGCGTGATCCAGGTGGCCGACGAGATCGACGGCTTCAACTTCGAGCGGGCCAAGAACAAGGCCACCAAGATCTTCGACACCACCCTGGAGATCTTCACCCGGGCCACCGCCGACGGCGTGCCGCCGGCCGTCGCCGCCGACCGCCTCGCCGAGCGGCGGATGCGGGAGATCAGCGCGCTGCGCACGATCCTGCTGCCGGGTGCCCGCCGGGGCTGATCCGCGTCGGGTCCGGCGCCCGCATCACAATGTGGAACCGGATTCTCGGTCTGTCCCCCGATCGGGCGATCCAAGCGCCCCGGTCGGGGGATAATCGGTCGGAGAAGAACGGTCCCGGTCACCCTCCGGGCAGCCTGCGAAAGCCTGGAATTCCCCGCGTGACCTGGTCAGACCTGGTCCCTCGGGGCGACAGTGCGCGCCACGTCACACCGGCGACGTACCGTCCGACGGCGGAAACAGGTACCGTTAATGCTCCAAGGGACGGCTCTCCCACTTCGGGCGCGCCGCTCCTGATCATGAACACGTGTCAGACTCGGGGCCGTGAGCCCCACCGTTGAGGGGGTCGACCCATGGGGCGCGGCCGGGCCAAGGCCAAGCAGACGAAGGTCGCCCGCCAGCTGAAGTACAACAGCGGCGGCTTCGACGCTAACCGTCTCTCCAGCGAGCTGGGCGTTTCGCCCGTTCCCTCGATCAACCCTGAGCCGGTCGAGGACGAGGACGAGGACGACCCCTACGCGGCGTACGCGGATTACTACGCCGACGAGGACGAGGATGACGAGGAGGCGGGCGCCGGCCACCAGCAGGCCCGCCGCCGCGCCTGACCGTCGGCCCTGACCGGTCCGAGCGCTACCGCGCCGGGCCGGTCTTCGGCGTGTCCGCGGCTCTCGGCCGCCGGACGTAAGCGAACGGGCCGCTCCCCTGCCGGGGAGCGGCCCGTTCGGCGTTCCGTCAGCCCGCGTACTCCCCGTACAGCGCCGCGCCGGCCGCGTGCTCGCTGCTGTCCCGGGTGACGACGTCGCCCAGCTCCCAGGCCTCGACGCCGCGGTCCTCCAGCACCGAGAGCACCACGTCCACCGAGCTGGGCGGGACCACCGCGACCATGCCGACGCCCATGTTGAGGGTCTTCTCGATCTCCAGGGTCCGCACCCGGCCGACCTCGGCCACGGTCCGGAAGACCGGCAGCGGGGTCCAGGTGCCGCGGTCCAGCCGGGCGTGCAGGTGGTCCGGGATCACCCGGGCCAGGTTGGCGGCCAGCCCACCGCCGGTGACGTGCGAGAAGGCGTGGATCTCGGTGGCCCGGGTGAGCGCCAGGCAGTCCAGCGAGTAGATCCGGGTGGGCTCCAGCAGCTCCTCGCCCAGGGTGCGACCGAACTCCGGCACCTCGCGGTCGAGCTGCCAGCCGGCCTGCTTCAGCAGCACGTGCCGGACCAGCGAGTAGCCGTTGGAGTGCAGGCCGGAGGCGGCCATCGCGATCACCACGTCGCCGGCCCGGACCCGGTCCGCGCCGAGCAGCGCGTCCGCCTCGACCACGCCGGTGCCGGCGCCCGCCACGTCGTACTCGTCCGGCCCGAGCAGGCCCGGGTGCTCGGCGGTCTCGCCGCCGACCAGCGCGCAGCCGGCCAGCACGCAGCCCTCGGCGATGCCCCTGACGATCTGCGCGACCCGCTCCGGGTGGACCTTGCCGACGCAGATGTAGTCGGTCATGAAGAGCGGCTCGGCGCCGCAGACCACCAGGTCGTCGACGACCATGCCGACCAGGTCGTGGCCGATGGTGTCGTGCTTGTCCATCGCCGCGGCCAGCGCGACCTTGGTACCGACCCCGTCGGTGGCCGTGGCCAGCAGCGGCCGCTCGTAACGCTTGAGCGCGGAGACGTCGAAGAGCCCGGCGAAGCCGCCGAGGCCGCCGACCACCTCCGGGCGGTTGGTCCGCTTCACCCACTGCTTCATGAGCTCGACGGCGCGGTCGCCCGCCTCGATGTCCACGCCGGCGGCGGCGTAGCTGGCTCCGGACTCTTCGGTGCTGGTCACAGCTGCAAGGCCCTCTCGGGTCTAGGGGGGTGTGCACCGCGGGGCCCGGCCGGACCCCGCGGCGGGAGAACTACGGGCGGCGCAGCGCGTCGGCCGCGCCGTGGCCGCCGAGCAGCGACTGCACGCCGTCCAGGTCGGAGCCGGTCGGCTTGCCGCGGCTGGCGGGACGCTGCTTGCTACCGGCGATCTCGGCCTCCAGCAGCAGCTTGCCGAGCAGTGCCGGGTCCGGCAGCTCCATCGGGTACTCGCCGTCGAAGCAGGCCCGGCAGAGCCGTTCCTTGGGCTGCCTGGTCGCCTCGATCATGCCGTCGAGGGAGATGTACGCGAGCGAGTCGGCGCCCAGCGTCTTGCCGATCTCCTCGACCGTCATCCCGTTGGCGATCAGCTCGGCCCGGGTGGCGAAGTCGATGCCGAAGAAGCACGGCCACTTCACCGGCGGGGAGGAGATCCGGATGTGCACCTCGGCGGCGCCCGCCTCGCGGAGCATCCGGACCAGCGCGCGCTGGGTGTTGCCGCGGACGATCGAGTCGTCCACCACCACCAGGCGCTTGCCCACGATGACCTCCTTGAGCGGGTTGAGCTTGAGCCGGATGCCGAGCTGGCGGATGGTCTGGCTGGGCTGGATGAAGGTCCGCCCGACGTAGGCGTTCTTCACCAGGCCGGAGCCGTACGGAATGCCGCTGGCCTCGGCGTAGCCGATCGCGGCGGGCGTCCCGGACTCCGGCGTCGCTATCACCAGGTCGGCCTCGACCGGGGCCTCGGCGGCCAGCCGGCGGCCCATCTCCACCCGGGAGAGGTGGACGTTGCGCCCGGCGATCGAGGTGTCGGGGCGGGCCAGGTAGACGTACTCGAAGACGCAGCCCTTGGGGCGGGACTCGGCGAACCGCGAGGTACGGATGCCGTTCTCGTCGATCGCGACCAGTTCGCCCGGCTCCACCTCGCGGATGAAGCTGGCGCCGCAGATGTCCAGCGCGGCGGTCTCCGAGGCGACCACCCAGCCGCGCTCCAGCCGGCCGAGCACCAGCGGGCGGATGCCCTGCGGGTCGCGGGCGGCGTAGAGGGTGTGCTCGTCCATGAAGACCAGCGAGAAGGCACCCTTGACCCGGGGCAGCACCAGCTGGGCCGCCTGCTCGACGGAGAGTTCCGGGTGGCCGGCGAGCAGCGCGGTGACCAGGTCGGTGTCGTTGGTCGCGGCGCTCCGGCCGGAGCGCGAGACGTGCTCCTCGCCGGGGAGTTCGGCGACCATGGCCGCCAGTTCGGCGGTGTTGACCAGGTTCCCGTTGTGGCCGAGGGCCAGCGAACCGTGCGCGGTCGCCCGGAAGGTCGGTTGGGCGTTCTCCCAGACCGACGACCCGGTGGTCGAGTAGCGGGCATGTCCGACGGCGATATGCCCGTGCAAGGACCCCAGTGAGGACTCGTCGAAGACCTGGGAAACCAGTCCCATGTCCTTGAAAACGAGAATCTGGGACCCATTGCTCACTGCGATGCCCGCGGATTCCTGTCCACGGTGCTGCAGGGCATAAAGGCCGAAGTACGTGAGCTTGGCGACCTCCTCGCCGGGAGCCCAGACGCCGAAGACGCCACAAGCGTCCTGGGGGCCTTTCTCACCGGGAAGAAGATCGTGGTTGAGTCTTCCGTCACCACGTGGCACGCCTTCGAGTCTAGGGCAGTTGGCACAGGCTTCCGGTACAGAAGACGGCCCGCGGACTGGGCGAATTGCCGACAACGCGCGTAGATCGAGCCCCTTACCACGGCGGTCGGCCAGGCTGGGCCCGGCGGACCCCGAGGGGCACGTGACGCTGCTCACGCCCCGGCGCTCACCCCGGTCCTCCACCGACCGCTCACCCGGCGGGCAGCAGCAGCTCCCAGGCGGCGGGCTGCGCGGTCCAGGTGCGGGTCCGGACCGGGCCGGCCGGGCAGCCGTCCGCCTCGTACCCGAAGGTCCGGCCGGCCACCGTGACACTGGAGGCGCGCACCCGCAGCAACGCCCCGCCCGGACCGGACCGGCGGATCAGCACCTCGGCCGAGGCGGCCCCCGCCGGCAGTCGCAGCGCGACCAGCCGAACCGGACGGTCGCGTCCGCCCAGCGGACGCCCGTCGGCCTCCACGCGCAGGCGGACGGGCTCGGGTTCCACCTGCTCGGCTGCAACAAGTTTCGCCCATAGCGAACGCCAGCCCCCCGGATGGCCCTGCCCCCGCCCGGGGATCCGCACCTCCCCCAGCACCACCCCGCCGTCGTCGTCCAGCAGCATCCCGAACTCGCGCGGCACCCCGGCCAGCACCGCCCGGGCCGCCGCCACCGGATCGGACGGCACCCCGAGCGCCCGGGCCAGCGCCACCGCCGGCGCCCGACCGACCGGCACCAGCCCCAGCGGCCCCGAGCCCAACTCGCGCTGCCGGTGCAGCGCCTGCACCACCCGCTGGAGCGTCAGGTCCGAGCCGATCACCACCGGACGGCGCCGGCCGCGGTGCGACAGCACCCGGTCCAGCTCGGCCGCGCTCTCCGGCAGCACCACCTTGACGTCCGCACCCCCCGACAGGACGTCCCGGGCGATCCGCACCGCCTCCCCGTCGGCCGCCCGCGCCACGGGGTCGAGCAGAACCAGCAGCGGCGCGTTCGCGGGCGGTTCCGGTGTGTCGGGGGACGGGGGTACGGACGTGGACTGGGACGACACGACCGGTCCTTCCTCAGGTAATCTCTCGGTGCAAGAGCCCCTTGCGCTATTGCGCCAGGGGCTTCGTCTATCTCGGGGCAGACTGCGGCCTACGCAGGATGCCCCAACCGGAAGGGGTGTACGCCTGTGCCGGCACTCGTGCTCGTTGGTGCCCAGTGGGGAGACGAGGGCAAGGGGAAGGCCACGGACCTCCTCGGCGGCTCCGTCGACTACGTCGTCCGCTACCAGGGCGGCAACAACGCCGGTCACACGGTGGTCATCGGCGACCAGAAGTACGCCCTGCACCTGCTCCCCTCCGGAATCCTGAGCCCGAACGTCACGCCGGTGATCGGCAACGGCGTGGTGATCGACCCGGGCGTGCTGCTCTCCGAGCTGAGCGGGCTGGACGAGCGGGGCATCGACACCTCCAAGCTGCTGATCTCGGGCAACGCCCACCTGATCACCCCGTACCACCGCACCCTGGACAAGGTGACCGAGCGCTTCCTCGGCAAGCGCAAGATCGGCACCACCGGCCGCGGCATCGGCCCGAGCTACGCTGACAAGATCAACCGGATCGGCATCCGGGTGCAGGACCTCTTCGACGAGTCGATCCTGCAGCAGAAGATCGAGGCGGCGCTGCACGACAAGAACCAGATCCTGGTCAAGCTCTACAACCGCCGTGCGATGCCGGCCGACCTGGTGGTCGAGGAGTACCTGGGCTACGCGGACAAGATCCGCCCCTACCTCGCCGACACCACGCTGGTCCTGGACCGGGCGCTGAAGGACGGCAAGGTGGTCCTGCTGGAGGGCGGCCAGGGCACCCTGCTGGACGTGGACCACGGCACGTACCCCTTCGTGACCTCGTCCAACCCGACCTCCGGCGGCGCCTGCACCGGCGCCGGCATCGGTCCCACCAAGATCGACCGGGTGATCGGCATCCTCAAGGCCTACACCACCCGGGTCGGCTCGGGCCCGTTCCCGACCGAGCTGCTGGACGAGGACGGCGAGGCGCTGCGCCGGATCGGCGGCGAGCGCGGGGTCACCACCGGCCGGGACCGCCGCTGCGGCTGGTTCGACGCGGTGATCGCCCGTTACGCCACCCGCGTCAACGGCCTGACCGACTTCTTCCTCACCAAGCTGGACGTGCTCACCGGCTGGGAGCAGATCCCGGTCTGCGTGGCGTACGAGATCGACGGCCAGCGGGTCGAGGAACTGCCCTACAACCAGTCGGACTTCCACCACGCCAAGCCGATCTACGAGACGCTGCCGGGCTGGAACGAGGACATCAGCAAGGCGCAGTCCTTCGGCGACCTGCCGAAGAACGCCCAGGCCTACGTGAAGGCGCTGGAGGAGATGTCGGGCGCGCCGATCTCGGCGATCGGCGTCGGCCCGGGCCGGACCGAGACCATCCAGATCAACTCCTTCATCTGACAGCCGAGTTGAGGCACTGAAAGGGCCCCACCCGCTCGGGTGGGGCCCTTTCCCATGCCCTCTTCCATTTGCACTAGAACATAAAACACTTGCCACTAGTCCAATACACGGCTAGTTTTCCCGGCATGACCGCGAAGCAGCCCGTTCCCGTCGTACTCTCCGGCCGGCACGTCCGGCTGGAGCCGCTCTCCCGCGCCCACCTGGCCGACCTCTTCGCCGCCGGCGGCGGGGACGAGGAGGTCTGGCGCTGGATGCCGATACCCGCGCCGCGGACCGCCGAGGAGCTCGGCGCGGTGCTGGACGCCCGGCTGGCCGAGGTCGAGCGGGGCAGCGGCGTCGCCTTCGCCGTCATCCGGCTCGCCACCGGCCGCGCCGTCGGCTGGACCACGTACTACGACATCAGCACCACCGACGAGCGCCTGGAGATCGGCTGGACCTGGTACGGCCGCTCCGCCTGGCGCACCGAGGTCAACACCGAGGCCAAGTGGCTGCTGCTGGTCCACGCCTTCGAGGAGCTGGGCATGGGCCGGGTCTCCTGGCGCACCGACCACCTCAACGAGCGCTCGCAGAACGCCATCCGCCGCCTGGGCGCCCGGTACGAGGGCACCTTCCGCCGCCACCGCCGGCGCCCCGACGGCACCTGGCGGGACACCGTCTACTTCTCCCTACTGGCCGAGGAGTGGCCGGCCGCCAAGCAGCGCCTGACCGACCGCTTGGCGGCCAGGCCCGCCGCGTAGACGAGCACCCGCCGGAACCTCTCGTCCGGACTCATCGGTCAGCCCCCGTACGGCACCCCTGACAGCCCAGGCGTACGGATCGCGTCCCCGGTCGGCGTGCGCCGGGCGTACCGTCGGTGTCACGGCGAGCGAACACCTCGGCGACCGACTGGCGCGACTTCGCCGACTGGCCGACCTGACACAGGAAGGCCTCTCGGAAAAATCGGTCGTATCCGTTGACGTCGTACGGAAGTTGGAGCAGAAGCGCAAGCACTCAGCCCGCCTGCCGACGCTGCATGCGCTTGCCAAAGGCCTTGGCGTTGAGGTGACTTCACTGTTGGGCGACCCTCCGGCCGTGCCGTCCACCGGAGACAGCGAGCCACCGGAGCTGGTGGCCGTACGCCGGGCGATCATGCCGCCCCTGTTCGCTCCGCCACCGGTCACGGACGGGGCTGACAGGCTGTCCCTGCCGCTACTCCGCGCAGAGATCGCCGACGCCTGGACGCTGTACCACGCTGCGGAGTTCGGCCGGGTCATGGCACTGCTACCAGGGATCATCTCCGACGCACGGCCGGCTGCTGCCGTGGGCGGAGGGCAGGATCGTGCGGCCGGTCAGCACGCGCTCGGCAAGGCGCTACAACTGGGCGGTCACCTGGCTATCCGCTTGGGCAAGACAGACCTGGGATCGTCCAGCCTGGAACGCGCCACAGCCGCCGCCGATGCCTCAGAAGACCCCCTGCTGCCCGCCGTGATCTGTAACTCCGCGGCCTGGGCGTACCAGCGGCAGAACCGACTGAACGACGCGCAGGCGCTTGCCGTGCACGCCGCCGACGGCGTGGAGCGGCAGCACGCAACCAGCGCTGAGGGAATCCGCGTGTGGGGTGGGTTGCTCATGTCGGCAGCCACTAGCACGGCCCGGAGCGGGAACTACGACGGCGCATCCGACATGACGCTCACCGCCGAGAAGGCGACGGCCCGACTTTCCAACCTTCCCGCCCCGACGGACGGCCGGCCGTCGGTGAGACCGCCTACGACAGGCGCGGTGGCAGGGCCGTCAGGGTCATGGCCGTGCACTCGTTCGGAGTGTTCGTCCGACCGGTCAAGGGCGGCGGGGAGAGCATCACGAAGTTCCGCGACCTGATCCCGCCCGACGACGCCCCAGGCGGCTTCCAGGGCTGGCAGGCTTCGCGCGGTTGACGGGCGGGCTTGAGCTGCCCGCAGACCGTACCCGGAATGCGGAACCTGACCATGCGGTTGGATGTCCACATGGCTTCTCGTGCACGAGTTCGCGCCCCTGAGCTGGTCGGGGCGGGCGGTTGGTTGAACACCGGTGGCAAGGATCTCTCCCTGGCGGATTTCCGGGGCAAGATCGTCATCGCCGACTTCTGGACCTTCTGCTGCATCAACTGTCTCCATGTCCTCGACGAGCTACGGGAGTTGGAGGAGCGGCACCGCGACACCGTGGTGATCGTCGGGGTCCACTCGCCGAAGTTCGTGCACGAGGCGGACCACCAGGCCGTGGTGGACGCGGTTGCCCGGTACGAGGTGGCGCACCCGGTGCTGGACGACCCCGCGCTGGTGACCTGGAAGCAGTACGCGGTACGGGCCTGGCCGACCCTGGTGGTGATCGACCCCGAGGGGTACGTGGTCGCGCAGCACGCCGGGGAGGGGCACGCGCACGCGATCGAGCGGCTGGTCGAGGAGCTGGAGGCCGAGCACGAGGCCAAGGGCACGCTGCGGCGGGGCGACGGCCCGTACGTTCCGCCGGAGCCGGCGGCCGGGGTGCTGAAGTTCCCCGGCAAGGCGATCCGGCTGCCCGGCGGCGGCTTCCTGGTCGCGGACTCCGGCCACCACTCGCTGGTCGAGCTGGCCGAGGACGGCGAGACCGTGCTGCGGCGGATCGGCGACGGGGTGCGCGGGCTGGTGGACGGTGGGCCGGCCACCGCCCGGTTCAGCGAGCCGCAGGGGCTGACCCTGCTGCCGGCCGGGCTGGACCTGGACTACGACGTGGTGGTCGCCGACACGGTGAACCACGCGCTGCGCGGCGTGCGGCTGGCGGACGGCGCGGTCCGCACCCTGGCCGGCACCGGCACCCAGTGGTGGCAGGGTTCCGCCACCGAGGGCCCGGCCCGCGAGGTGGACCTCTCCTCGCCGTGGGACGTCGCCTGGTTCGACGACCGGGTCTGGATCGCGATGGCCGGCGTGCACCAGCTGTGGGCCTTCGACCCGCTGGCCGGGACGGTCGCGGTGAGCGCCGGGACCACCAACGAGGGCCTGGTGGACGGCCCGCTCGCCGAGGCCTGGTTCGCCCAGCCGTCCGGGCTGGCGGTCTCGGCGGACGGCGAGCGGCTCTGGGTGGCCGACTCCGAGACCTCCGCGCTGCGCTGGGTTTCACGTGAAACACGGCAGGTGCACACCGCGGTCGGCACCGGCCTCTTCGACTTCGGCCACCGCGACGGCGCCGCCGAGCAGGCGCTGCTCCAGCACCCGCTGGGCGTCATCGTGCTGCCGGACGGCTCGGTGGCCGTCGCCGACACCTACAACCACGCGCTGCGCCGCTTCGACCCGGCCACGGACGAGGTCAGCACGCTCGCCACCGACCTGCGGGAGCCCTCCGGCGCGGTGCTGGTGGACGACGACCTGGTGGTGGTGGAGTCCGCCCGGCACCGGTTGACCAGGCTGCGGCTGCCGGAGGAGGCGGTCCGGGTGGCGGCGGTGGCCCACCGCACCCAGAGGGCGGCGACCGAGGTGGCGCCGGGGACGCTCCGGCTCGACGTGGTCTTCTCGGCGCCCGCCGGGCAGAAGCTGGACGAGCGCTACGGCCCGTCCACCCGGCTGCTGGTCAGCTCGACCCCGCCCGAACTGCTGGTCTCCGGCGCCGGCGCGGACACCGCGCTCTCCCGCGAGCTGGTGCTCTCGGACCAGCTGACCGAGGGCGTGCTGCACGTCTCGGCGATGGCGGCGTCCTGCGACGACGACCCGGCGATCGAGTACCCGGCCTGCCACGTGCACCAGCAGGACTGGGGGGTACCGGTGAAGCTGGTGGCCGGCGGCGCGACCCGGCTGCCGCTGGTGCTGGCCGGGCTGGCGTAGCGAGCGGTCCGTGGGGCGCGGGCCGCGCCCCACGGACCGGGGGTTCAGTCCTCCAGGAACGCCTTGATCGCGGAGGCCAGCAGGTACGGGTCCTCCGCGCCGCACAGCTCGCGCGCCGAGTGCATGGAGAGCGCGGCGATGCCGCAGTCCACCGTGGTGATGCCGAGCCGGGCCGCGGTGATCGGGCCGATCGTGGTGCCGCAGGGCATCGCGTTGTTGGAGACGAAGCTCTGCCACGGCACCCCGGCCCGCTCGCAGGCGGCCGCGAAGACGGCCCGCCCGACGCCGTCGGTGGCGTACCGGTTGTTGACGTTGACCTTGAGGATCGGGCCGCCGTTGGGCAGCGGGTGGTGCCCCGGCTCGTGCCGCTCGGTGTAGTTGGGGTGCACCGCGTGGCCCATGTCGGAGGAGAGGCAGATGGTGCCGGCCAGCGCCCGGGCGCGGTCCTCGGCGCTGCCGCCGCGCGCGTGGATCGTACGGTCCAGCACGTTGCCGAGCAGCGGGCCCTGCGCGCCGGTGTCCGACTCGCTGCCGGTCTCCTCGTGGTCGAAGGCCGCCAGCACCGGGATGTGCCGCAGCTCGCCGTCGCCCGCCGTGACCGCGGCGGCCAGCGCGGCGGTGGCCGCGTGCACCGAGAGCAGGTTGTCCAGGCGCGGCCCGGCCAGCAGCTCGCGGTCCTTGCCGAGGTAGGACGGCGGCTGGACGTCATGGGTCATCAGATCCCAGCCCACCACCTCGGCGGCGTCCACTCCGGCACGCTCCGCGACGTAGGAGATGAGCGCGCCCTCGTCCACCTCGCCCAGGCCCCAGATCGGGGTCAGATGCCGCTGCCGGTCCAGCTTCAGTCCGTCGTTGACCTGCCGGTCGAGGTGGATCGCCAGCTGCGGGACGCGCAGCAGCGGCTCGTCCAGCTGCACCAGCCGCGTCGACCCGTCGCGCAGCACCAGCCGACCGGACAGCCCCAGGTCCCGGTCCAGCCAGGTGTTCAGCGGCACCCCGCCGTAGATCTCCACCGCCACCTGTCGCCAGCCGGCCGAGGCGGTGTCGGGGACCGGCTTCACCCGCAGGTTGGGCGAGTCGGTGTGGGTGCCGACCACCCGGAAGGGCGTCTCCGGGGCGGCCCCCTCCGGCACGTACCACGCGATCAGCGCGCCACCCCTGATGACGTATCGCCCGCCGGACGTGCCCTCCCACGCGTCGGTCTCGGCGACCTGGCGGAACCCTGCCTTCTCCAACCGCTCGGCCGCGCCCGCCACCGCGTGGTACGGCGAGGGGGACGCCGCCAGATAGGCGATCAGATCATCGGTGTGGGTCCGGTCGAAGTAGACCGAGTGGTCGGCGGTCGACATGCTGCTCCTGGGTTGAGGGTGGCGGAGAGCCCGGTGGGGAGGGACTTTCCACCTCGAGCATATGCCCGTACACCGACAGAACGGTCAAGACTTGGTATGGTCCTCGACCCCCACGGGCCCGCTACCAGTACCGTTCGCACACCTTCGTTTACTTGTGTTCACGAGATGAAAACCCGGGCGAAGACTCCACGATAAGGCCGCCCGACGAAGGGCACGCCCGGCGAAAAGCCCACCCGGCGAAAAGCCCGGAGGGGGCCGAGCGCGATGCGCAGGGCCCCCTCCGGGCTGAGGGTGGGTCAGGCGGTACGGGCCGGGCCGACCTCGGGGATCAGCTCGGGGATCAGAAGGCCTCCTCGGCCAGCTCCATGATCTCGTTGTCGATGCCCTCGGCGATCAGGCGCTGCGCGCTGATGGTCGGCAGCACGTTGCGGGCGAAGAAGCGGGCGCCGGCCACCTTGCCCTGGTAGAAGGCGACGTCCTTGCCGGTGGCGCCGGCCTCCAGCTTGGCCAGCGCGACCGCGGCCTGACGGAGCAGCAGCCAGCCGACCACCACGTCGCCGGAGACCAGCAGCAGGCGGGTGCTGTTGAGGCCGACCTTGTACATGTTCTTGACGTCCTGCTCGACCGAGGACAGGTCGGCGAGCAGCTTGCCGACGATGGCCTCCAGGTCGCCGGCCGCCTTGGCGAGCAGCTCACGCTCGGCCGCCAGGGCGTCGCCGCCCTCGTTCGCGGCGAGGAACTTCTGGATCTGCTCGGAGACCGCGGTGAGCGCCTGGCCGCCGTCCTTGACGATCTTCCGGAAGAAGAAGTCCAGGCCCTGGATCGCGGTGGTGCCCTCGTAGAGGGTGTCGATCTTGGCGTCCCGGATGTACTGCTCGATCGGGTACTCCTGCAGGTAGCCGGAGCCGCCGAAGGTCTGCAGCGACTGGGCCAGCTGCTCGTAGGACTTCTCCGAGCCGTAGCCCTTGACGATCGGCAGCAGCAGGTCGTTCAGGCGCTCCGCGGCCTCGTCGCGCTCGCCGCGCAGGCGGGCGGCCTGCATGTCGTCCTGGACCGACGCGGTGTACAGCACCAGCGCGCGCATGCCCTCGGCGTAGGCCTTCTGGGTGAGCAGCGAGCGGCGGACGTCCGGGTGGTTGGTGATGGTGACCCGGGGAGCGGTCTTGTCCAGGAACTGCGAGATGTCGGCGCCCTGCACGCGCTCCTTGGCGTACTCCAGCGCGTTCAGGTAACCGGTGGAGAGGGTGGCGATGGCCTTCGTGCCGACCATCATCCGGGCGAACTCGATGATCTTGAACATCTGGCGAATGCCGTCCACGGTCTCGCCGAGCAGCCAGCCCTTGGCCGGGTGCTTGGCACCGAAGGTCATCTCGCAGGTGTTGGAGGCCTTGAGGCCCATCTTGTGCTCGACGTTGGTGGCGTAGACACCGTTGCGCTCGCCGAGCTCGCCGGTCTCCCAGTCGAAGTCGAACTTCGGGACGATGTAGAGGCCCAGGCCCTTGGTGCCCGGCTTGCCGCCCTCGGGGCGGGCCAGCACCAGGTGGATGATGTTCTCGGACATGTCGTGCTCGCCCGAGGTGATGAAGCGCTTCACACCCTCGATGTGCCAGGAGCCGTCCTCCTGCTTGATCGCCTTGGTGCGGCCGGCGCCCACGTCGGAGCCCGCGTCGGGCTCGGTGAGCACCATGGTGGCGCCCCACAGGCGATCGGTCATCCGCTTGGCGACCTTCTGCTGCTCCTCGGTGCCCTCGTCGAAGACGACGCCGGCGAAGGCCGGGCCGGAGGAGTACATCCAGATGGCCGGGTTGGAGCCGAGGATCTGCTCGGCGTAGGCCCAGATCAGCGAGGACGGGGTGACCTGGCCGCCGATCTCCTCCGGGATGCCCAGACGCCACCACTCGGCGCCCATGTAGGCGTCGTAGCTCTTCTTGAAGGTGGCCGGGACCGGAGCGGTGTTGGTCTCCGGGTCGAAGACCGGCGGGTTGCGGTCGGCGTCGGCGAAGGAGGCGGCGAGCTCGTTCTCGGCCAGACGCGAGATCTCGCTCAGGATGTTCTTCGCGGTCTCGACGTCCATGTCGGCGAACGGACCGGTGCCGTACACCTGGTCGCGGCCGAGCACCTCGAAGAGGTTGAACTCCACGTCCCGCAGGTTGGACTTGTAGTGACCCATGACCGTTTCTCCGGTTCGTCGCTTCCGGGCGCGCCTTCCGATGCCGGACGCCCCTACCCGCCAGTAGACCCCATGATGCTACCGGTTAGTAACTTCTTCAAGCCCTCCACGGGCAACCGGACGGTAAATCCGACGTGAAGGTAGTCACGTCGGTCGGCACGGTCCGGTCGCCGCGGCTTGACCCTCGCCATGCGGCGGCCATCGCCTTCCGACTCCGGCCGTCACGTTCCACTGGTCACGGTCTCGGCGCCACGGTCTCGGCATCGCACCCTCGCCGTCCCGGTTTCGCCGTCGCACCCTCGCCGTCACGGTCTGTCGGTAGTCGCCTCCCGACAGCTCCATCCCAGTACGACTTGTCCGGATCAGCCGCCGCGGCAAGTGGGTCGGGACCGCTAGCCTGTCCGTGTGTACGGCTACGAGCAGAGCGCACCCGGCGCTGGCGGCTACCCCGGTGGCTCCTACCAGGCGGCGGGGCAGCAGGGCATGAACGGCATGTACGGCCAGCCCGGGTACGACGGCCAGGCCGGCGGTGCCGGGTACGGCGAGCAACCGCCGTCCGCAGGGCAGTCGCTCTACCCGGAGCCGTCCCCGCCGTCGCTGGCGGACGCCGTGCGGGCGTTCACCACCGGCTCGATGGTGGTGGAGGACTTCCAGGCCATCTTCATCACCTCGAAGGTCCACTGCCCGCGCGGCGAGCGCCCCGGGTTCCTGGCGCTGCACAACACGCCCACCCCGGTGATTCCGATGTTCAGCTCGCTCAAGGAGCTGCGCCGCTACGCGGGCAAGGAGTCCAAGTACTTCACGGTCTCCGGCGCCGAGGTGCTGGACCTGCTCCCGACCGGATACGGCTTCGCGCTGGACATGGAGGGCGAGCACCGGATGGTGTTCGACGCCAAGGCCGTGGAGCAGATGGTCGACTTCACGATGCGGCGGATGTACGGCTGATCCGTGCGGCTCCGCATGGGTCCATACGGCTGATCGCGGGTGCGGGCACGGGCAGCGCCGGCGCGAGAGCGGTGATCGCAGATGCGAGCACCGCTCTCTTTTATGTGCAGCGCTCTCGCTTCCGTTCGGTGCTCCCGCTTGTGTCCGGCGCTCTCGATTGCGTGCGCCGTCCACTCCAGGGCATGTCACCCCAGCCTGAGAGCAGCGCTCTCCTTTATGTGCGCCGTTCATGATTGAGAGCACTGCTCTCTAACAAGATCGGCACTCCCCTCTCCCTGTGGCAGCAAATGATTGAACATTCAACTTGCTTCTTGTTGAGGATTGAACTAATCTCGCAGACGTAGGCCAGAACACCCCCGAAGGAGGCCGACATGCCCGCCGTGACCGTCGACAACCCGCTGACCCTGCCGCGCGTCGCCACTCCCGACCCCGCCGTCACGGCGCCCCGGCCGGTCCTGGCGGTCGCCACCGCACCCGAGGGCTTCGAGGGCGAGGGATTCCCGGTCCGCCGGGCCTTCGCGAAGATCAACACCAAATACCTCGACCCGTTCATCATGATGGACCAGATGGGCGAGGTGGAGTACGCGGCCGGGGAGCCCAAGGGCACTCCCTGGCACCCGCACCGCGGCTTCGAGACCGTCACCTACCTGATCGACGGCGAGTTCATCCACAAGGACTCGCATGGCGGCGGCGGCCACCTCGGCGGCGGCGACACCCAGTGGATGACGGCCGGCTCGGGCATCCTGCACATCGAGACCCCGCCGGAGTCCCTGGTGCTCTCCGGTGGTCTGTTCCACGGCATCCAGCTGTGGGTGAACCTCCCGGCGACGGACAAGATGACCACCCCGCGCTACCAGGACATCCACGGCGGCCACGTCAAGCTGCTCACCAGCCCCGACGGCGGAGCGATCCTCCGGCTGATCGCCGGCGAGCTGGACGGCCACCGGGGACCGGGCAGCACGCACACCCCGATCACCCTGCTGCACGCCACCCTCACCCCCGGCGCGCGACTGACCGTCCCGTGGCGCAGGGACTTCAACGCCCTCGCGTACGCGCTGAACGGGGACGGCAGGGTCGGCGCCGAGGACCGGCCGTTCGGCACCGGGCAGGCCGTGGTGTTCGGCGAGGGCGACACGCTGACCATCTCCGCCGACCGCCAGCAGGAGTCGCGGCACCCCAACCTGGACGTGATCATCCTGGGCGGGCAGCCGATCCGCGAACCGGTCGCCTGGTACGGGCCGTTCGTGATGAACAGCCACCGTGAGCTGGAGCAGGCCATGACGGACTTCCAGTCCGGGAAGTTCGGCCACCCGCAGGACTGACCGACCGGACCGACCGGCCCCGGACCGAACCCGGATCAAACCGGCCCGGTCCGGTCCGGGCCGGACCGGACCGGACCGGACCGGACCGGACCGGACCGATCAGCAGTGAGAGCACGAACCACCCTGCCGCGGGCGGGCGTTCAGAACCGCGCGTAGAGCGCCGTGGCGTCGTCCCGGGCCTTCCCGCGCGGCCACCGCTCGCAGTAGGGGTCGCTCCGCTCCGCCTCGCGGACCCGGGCGATCAGCGCGCCCGGCCCGCTCTCCGCCATCAGGCGCAGCGCGTCCGACCAGTCGCCGAGCGCGTACCGCTCGGTGTACCGGCCGGCGCCGTCGGTGAGCGCCGCCAGCGCGCTCAGCGTGTCGAGCCGGACGAACCCGGTCTCGGCGTGCCCGGCCGCCTTCGGCGCGGCGGCGGCGATCCACGGCCCGCGCCCGGTGTTGCGGACCGCCCGCACCGCCAGCGCGTACCGCAGATGCAGCGCGGCCCGCTCGGCGCTGCCCGGCTCGCTCCGCCGGACCGCGTGCCGCAGTTCCTCCCCCTCCGTGAACGGCTGGTTGTCCCCGAGCACCCGGAGCGGCCCCTCCTTCGGCTCCAACACCAGCAGCGAGTCACCGAGCACCAGGTACTCCAGCGAGCCGCCGTGCTTGCGCGCCGCCACCACCATCGCGGCCGGGGTGTTGGGGTGGGCCAGGTCGCACCGGCCGCCGTGCAGCGCCGCGGTCTCCACGATGGCGTCGGCCAGGCACTCGGCGATGTCCCGGTCCGAGCGGTCGGTCAACCGGGCGAGCAGATGCACCCCCAGCCGGCGGACGAACCACGCCGTACCGTGCCGGCACCCCGACTCCATGCCGTCCGGTGAGCCGGACCCGTCGAGCAGCACCAGCGCCTCCGGTGTGGCGGTCGCGAAGTCCTCGCTCTCCCGACCCGGGCGCTGCGCTTCCCCCGCCAGTTGTACCTGCATGCCGCCAGTGTGCGGGCCCCGGAGCACTCCCGGACAGCCCTTGGCGCAGGTTCCCTCGTACGGGGTCCCGAGGGCGCCCCGGCGGACGCGGCGGGGCGTACAGGGGGTGCGCCGCGCGGTGGCAGGTCACCCGGATATCCCCTAGCGTCGCAGCTGGGGCGTACCGCGACAGAGTGCGAGGAGACCGGTCATGTGGTGGCAGTTCGTCCTGGTGGTGGTGGGCTCGATCGGCTTCCCGGTCGCCGCGCTGCTCTTCTTCATCGGCGGCCCGAACTACCACGGCCGGGCCTCCGATAACTGATGTCCCGTCCGGGCCGGGACGTGGCACAGTGTGCTCCAGCACGACCCACGTACCACCCGGCCCAGGAGGTCCCGCATGAGCAGCGACACAGGAGCGGACACAGCAGTGACGGAGAGCGCCGAGAACCCCGAGCCGGCGGAGACCCCCGCCGAGGAGGACGTGAAGGCCAAGTTCCGTGCCGCGCTGGCGCGCAAGCAGGGGGTCCACACCGACGGCGCCGGCGGCGGCCCGGGTGGCGACTCCAAGATCCACGGCGCGCACGCGGCGGCCGGCGGCAAGCGCACGTTCCGTCGCAAGAGCGGCTGAGCGAGGCCGAGACAGTAGCACGCCGGGGTCGACCCCGGCGTGCCGCTCACTCCGCCGGCAGCAGCGTCTCGTCCACCGCCTCCGAGCGCAACAGCAGCAGGACCGACCGCCGCGCCCGCCCGTACGGCGCCTCGTCGTCGTGCAGCAGCGACAGCGCGTTGGCGTACTCCAGGAAGCTCACCAGCTCGAACGCCAGCTGCTCCAGATCCGCGTCCGCCCGCAACTCCCCGGCGGTCCGGGCGGATTCCAGCATCCCCAGCAGCGTCCGGTGCCACTCCCGACCGCTCGCCGCGAGCGCGTCCCGCACCCGCCCCGGCTGCGCGTCGAACTCCGCGCCGACCGCGCAGAAGAAGCAGCCGCCCGCGAACACCCGGCCGCGCGAGTACTCCAGCCAGCGGATGCAGAGCTCCCAGAGCTGCCCGACCCCCGGCGGCCGTAGCAGCGCCGGCGCCACCACGACGTCCAGGTAGATCCGCTGCGCGGCCCGCACGGTGGCCAGTTGCAGCTCCTCCTTGGAGCCGAAGAGCGCGAACACCCCGCTCTTGCTCAACTCCAGCTCGGTGGCGAGCCGGCCGAGCGAGAGGCCACCGAGCCCCTCCACCGAAGCGATCCCGACCGCCCGACCGAGCACCAGGCGACGCGTCTCGTTGCCCTTCTGGACCCGGCCGTCCGTCGTGGCATCGCGCACTGCCCACCACCGTCTTCCGTGTGACTGCTTTCCGGTCAGCGTAAAGCCTGATACGGATGGTCCGGCACCGTGCCGACCCCTAATCCGTGGAGAACCCTGATGGCCAGCGCAGCCCGCCCCGGCGGCCCCGACCCGCTCGACCTGCTCGCGGTGGGCGAACTGCTCTCCGACGAGGAGCGGTTGGTCCGCGACACCGTGCGCCGCTTCGCCGACGACCGGATCCGCCCGCACCTTGCCGACTGGTTCGAGCAGGGCGTCTTCCCGGCCCGCGAACTCGCGCCGGAGCTGGGCGCGTTGGGCCTGCTCGGCATGCACCTGGACGGCTACGGCTGCGCCGGCGCCTCGGCCGTCGCGTACGGAGTGGCCTGCCTGGAGTTGGAGGCCGCCGACTCGGGCCTGCGCAGCTTCGTCTCGGTGCAGGGCTCGCTGGCGATGCGGGCGATCCACGCCTTCGGCGCCGAGGAGCAGAAGCAGCGCTGGCTACCGGAGTTGGCGGCCGGCCGGGCGATCGGCTGCTTCGCCCTGACCGAGCCGGACTTCGGCTCCGACCCGGCCAACATGCGCACCACCGCCCGTCGCAAGGGCGGCGACTGGGTGCTCTCCGGCAGCAAGATGTGGATCACCAACGGCAGTGTCTCGGACGTCGCGGTGGTCTGGGCGCAGACCGACGAGGGCGTCCGGGGCTTCCTGGTCCCGCGCGAGGCCCGCGGCTTCACCGCGCGCGACGTGCACGGCAAGCTCTCGCTGCGCGCCTCGGTCACCAGCGAGCTCTCCTTCGACGAGGTACTGCTGCCCGCCGACGCCGTGCTGCCGGGCGTCAGCGGGCTGCGCGGCCCGCTCTCCTGCCTGAACGAGGCCCGCTACGGGATCCTCTGGGGCGCGGTCGGCGCGGCCCGGGACTGCTACCAGAGCGCCCTGGAGTACGCGAAGAGCCGGGTGCAGTTCGACCGGCCGATCGCGGCCTTCCAGCTCACCCAGCAGAAGCTGGTCGAGATGGCGCTGGAGCTCGAGAAGGCCTACCTGGTCGCCTGGCGGGTCGGCCGGCTCAAGGAGGAGGGCAAGTCCCGCGCGGCGCACGTCAGTTTCGGCAAGCTGAACAACGTCCGCAGCGCGCTGGAGATCGCCCGCAGCGCCCGTACGGTGCTGGGCGCCAACGGCATCACCACCGCCTACCCGGTGCTGCGGCACGCCAACAACCTGGAGTCGGTGCTCACCTACGAGGGCACCAGCGAGATCCACACCCTGGTGCTCGGCGAGGCCATCACCGGCGAGTCCGCCTACCGCTGACCGCCGGCGGGCCGCCCCGGACCGGGCGGCCCGCACCGGGCGGCGGGGCGCTACGGCAGGTACGACGACCGGTCGTGCTCGTCGGCCAGGAACGGCACCGACTGGAACCACAGCACGCCGCACATCCGGCAGCAGCCCTCCTCGGTCGTCCCCCACTCGGTGGACGGGCGGGTGGCGGAGTCCACCGCCAGCTCCCGTCCGCACAGGCTCACGGTCTTCTCGTCCTGGACCATGTGCCACTGCTTCACCGGGCCGGTCGGGCCCGCTTCGCCGTACTCCGCGCGCATCATGTGCAACATACGTCAACTGTGCTCCCGGCCCGTCCCAAACGCTAGGCGAGCGAACCGTGCAGGCGCAGCCGGGCGACCCCGCCGTCCGGGAAGACGTCCAGCCGGGCGTGGGTGGCCGGACGCGGGCGCTCGACCGGGAACCGGTGCACGGCGTCCGGCTGCAGCCGGGTCCGCGGCACCAGCTCGAACCAGGCGTCCGGCCGCCGGGTCGCCGCCGGTGCTCGCGTCGAAGCCCAGCACGGCGGCCCAACCGGCGGCGTTGCCGACGTAGTTACCGGTGTCCAGCTCCACCGCGCCGACCAGCCCGCGACCGGCCAGCCGGAGCCGGACCCAGTCGTGGCCGCCGTCCCGCCGGCGGCGGTTCTCCCAGCCCTCGCCCATGCTGCCGGAGCGGCCCGGCAGGATCAGGTTGACCGGCGGCGAGAAGAACCGGTCGGAGGCGTCCTCGATGGCGCCGCCGTGCTCCAGCGCAGCCAGGTCGAAGCGGCCGAGCGCGGCCAGCCAGGCCTGGTCGGGCCGGGACTCGCCGCGCACCCGCAGTCGGGCGATCCCACCGTCGGGGTACTGCTTGAGCCGCAGGTGGGTCCAGCGGCGGCGGTCGGCCACCGGGAAGCCGTTGGCCGCGTGGCCGCGCACGGCGCCGCGCGGGACGATCTCCTGCCACTTCAGGTCCGGCGCGAGCAGTTCCTCGGGGCCGGGGGTGCCGGGCAGCTCGGTGGCCTCCAGGCTGATCTGCTGCGGATGGTTGCCGCGGAAGTGCGCGGTGTCCACCACCACGCCGTGCACCACGCCCGGCAGGCCGAGCCGGACCAGTACCCAGTCGTGGTCGTCGGCGGCCGGGTGCGGCTGGTCGTCGCCGCGCCGGGCGAGCCTCAGGAGGCCACCCGGAGCACCGACTCGCCACGCCGTTTGAGCACCTTGTCGAAGCTGACGATCGCACCGCGCAGCGGGTGGTTCCGCAGCTGGACGTGGTCGGTGAGGGCACGGATCAGGAAGAGACCGCGACCGCTCTCGGCGAACGGGTCGGGCGGCGTGTCCAGGTCGGCGAGCCGCGGGCCGGCCGGGAGCGGCCGACCGACCGGCAGCACGTGCGTGTCGTACGGCGCGGGCCGGTCGAAGCCGTGCAGCCGGCGGGCTCCCAGAGCCAGCGCGTGCGCCGGCAGCGAGGCCCGGCCACGGCGCCGGCGCAGGCCGCGGCCGGCCGGCCGGGTCGGCGCCGGCGCGTGCCTGGTCGGCACCAGCCGCGGCACCAGGTGCGGGGCGACCGCCAGACCGGGCCCGGAGTCGATGACCTCGATCCGCAGCAGGTCACCCTCCAGCGCGGCGGTGACCTGGAAGCACTCGTCCGGCCGCCCACCGCCGGCGTGCTCGACCGCGTTGGCGCACGCCTCGGTCAGCGCGACGCCCAGATCGTGGGCGATCTGCGGATCGACCCCGGCACTCTCCATGGTGCCGAGCAGGACGCGCCGGGCCAGCGGAACGCTGGCCAGGTCACGCTTGAGATGCAGAGTCCACCAGATGTCCACGACAGGTCCCTCCTGGCTGCGGCTCCACATACAACTAGGTATTGCCGACCGATCGGGTGGCGAACCGTCCGGCGAGTCCCGGTCCGCCCGTTCGGCGGATGGACTGGGACGGCACGCTGTGCCGAGCGGCGCGCGGGTCCACCCGCACGCCCCTGCGTCCGCGGGCCCCGCCCGGGGGGTGGGAGAGGGTCACCCGTGCCCCCGCCCCGGGCGGCGCGGACCCCGATGAGATGATGGCCCGGCCATGACTGACCGCCATCCCACCCCGCAGCCGGGCACCGCCGACCCGGTGCGCCGGGCCGCCGCGGCCGCCTGGGACCTGCGGCTGCTGCGCGCGGTGCCGTTCGCGCTGGTCTGCAGCGTGATCGCGGCGGCCGGGCACTGCCTGGCGGGCGGCGGCGGGATCGCCCTGAGCACCCTGGCCCTCGGCTTCGCCGCGGTCTGCGCGCTCGCCGCGCTGCTCAGCGGGCGGGAGCGCTCGCTGACCGGGATCGCCGGCTCGCTCGGGATCGGTCAGCTCGGTCTGCACCTGCTCTTCCACAGCACCGGCCAGGCGATGCCCGGCATGACGATGGAGCAGGTCGCGGGCGCCCTGGTCTGCAACGACCACGGGCACGGCGTGCCGCACACGCTGCCGCCCGGCGTCACGCCGCAGCAGCTGATCAGCGCCGCCGGGCTGAACCCGCAGGCCTACCACGCCGCCACCGGCATGCCCTGGTGGCAGTTCGGCCTGACCCCGGCGATGCTGGCCGGTCACCTGCTGGCCGCCGTGGTCGCCGGCTGGTGGCTGCGCCGCGGCGAGGCCGCGCTCTGGCGGCTGGTCCGGCTGGCCGGCACGGTCGCCCGGGCCGGGGCGGCCTCGGTGCGGACGGCGTTCCTGCTGCTCGCCGCGCTGCTGCGGGGCCTGCTCGGGGCGCCGGAGCCGACCGTCCGGGCGGCGCGCCCGGACGCGGGGAGCGCACGGCTGCCGGTGGCGGCCGCACTGCGGCACAGCGTGATCCGTCGGGGTCCGCCGATGGCGGCGTTCGCGCGCTGACCCGCCGTCGCCGAGCCGAGTGCCGGCGCCGGGAGCGGGGGCGCGCGACGCGCACGACGTCGTCATTCCCCCGTCTCCAGGGCACCCGTGTGCCCTGCTCCCGATGGAGATCACCGCACTCATGCGTTCGATTCCTGCCCGCCGCCTGGTCACCACCGCCGCGCTCGCCGCGGGCACCGTGCTGGCCGCCGCCGTCCCCGCCTTCGCGCACGTCACCGTGCAGCCGGGGACCGCGACCCAGGGCGGCTACACCGCCGTCGCCTTCCGGGTGCCGGACGAGAGCGACACCGCGAGCACCACCAAGCTGGAGGTCGACCTCCCCGCCGACCAGCCGATCGCCTCGGTGGCCACGCAGCCGGTGCCGGGCTGGACCGCCGCGCTGGAGAAGAGCCAGCTGTCGACCCCGATCAAGACCGACGACGGCAGCATCACCCAGGCCGTCACCAAGATCACCTGGACCGCCGACGCCGGCGGCGGGATCGCCCCCGGCCAGTTCCAGGAGTTCAAGGTCTCCCTCGGCCCGCTTCCGACCAGCACCGACAAGGTGGTCTTCAAGGCGCTGCAGACCTACAGCGACGGCACCGTGGTCCGCTGGATCGACGAGGCCAAGCCGGGCCAGCCGGAGCCGCAGCACCCGGCCCCGACGCTGACCCTCACCCCCAAGGCCGGCACCGCCTCGGCCGCCCCCGCCGCGCAGAACAGCGCCGCCCCCACGACGGCCAAGTCCACCGACGACACCGCCCGCGCCCTCGGCGTGGCGGGCCTGGTCGTCGGCCTGGCCGGCACCGCGCTCGGCGTGGTCGGCCTGCGCCGCAAGAACGCCTCCTGACCCCCGGCCGCCGGGGCCGTGCGGCGCTCCCGCCCGGCCCCGGCGGGCCTCCAGAGCCCCCAGAGCCCCCGAGCTTCGATCGGACCACCATGCACCTCATGACGTCACGTCGCCGGCCCGCCGTGGTCGCCGCGCTGGCCCTCACCGCCGCCCTCGCACTGTCCGCCTGCTCATCCGCCAACGCCAACAGCAGCGGCTCCGCCGTCGTCCAGCAGCAGGCGGTCAAGTCGCCGTACGAGGGCACCCCGCTGACCAACCCCTTCACCAAGCCCGACCTGGTGCTGCCCGACACCAGCGGCCAGCCGTTCGACCTGCGCCAGCGCACCGACGGGGTCACCACGCTGCTCTTCTTCGGCTACACCGACTGCCCCGACGTGTGCCCGACCACCATGGGCGACATCGGCGTGGCGATGCAGAAGCTGCCGCCGGACGAGCAGAAGAAGATCGACGTGGTCTTCGTCTCCACCGACCCGGCCCGCGACACCCCGACCGTGCTGCGCACCTGGCTGGACTCGTTCGACAAGAACTTCATCGGGCTGACCGGCAACCTGGACGAGGTCAAGGCGGCGGCCAAGTCGCTGGGCATCCTGGTCGAGGACCCGGTCGTCAACAAGGACGGCACGGTCACCTCCTCGCACGGCGCCCAGGTGCTGGCCTTCCTGCCCTCCGACAACAAGGCGCACGTGCTCTACCTGAGCAACAGCTCGATCGACGTCTTCAGCCACGACCTGCCGCTGCTCGCCAAGGGGGTGCCGGCGACGTGACCGGTTTCCGACGAGCCTCGCTGGGCGGAGCGGCGCTGGCCGCCGTACTGGCCGCCGGCGCGGTGGTGGTCGCCTGCGGCGGCTCCGGCCACCCGACCGCGGCCAAGCTCAGCGTCACCGACCCCTACATACCGCTGCCCGCCGGCGACGGCATGGCGGCCGGCTACCTGACGGTGGAGAACCAGGGCGGCAGCCCCGACACGCTGGTCAAGGTGACCAGCCCGGGGGCCAGTTCGATCACCCTGCACAGGTCCACCGACACCACCATGGAGGAGGTCAGCGACCTCCCGGTGCCCGCCAACGGCGAGTTGCAGCTGAGCCGCGGCGGGCTGCACCTCATGATCATGGGATGGCAGCGGAAGCCTGCTGTCGGAGACCAGCTGGAACTCGACCTCACCTTCGCGCACAGCGGCACGATCGCCGTCCAGGTGCCGGTGAAGCCCCTCACCTACCGACCCGGGAGCTGAGAGACCATGCGCAGAGCCAGGGCGGTACTGACCACCGTCGGCGCACTGTTGGTACTGCTGCTCGGCACGGCCGGTCCGGCCGCCGCGCACGCGGCGCTGCTGCAGACCGACCCCGCGCAGAACTCGGTGGTGGCGACCGCGCCGACCGAGGTGACGCTGACCTTCAGCGAGGGGGTCACCCTCTCCTCCGACTCGGTGCGGGTGCTCGACCCGTCCGGGAAGGCCGCGGACACCGGAAACCCGGGGCACGCCGGGGGGAGGGACGACACCGCCCAGGTCGGCCTGCGCGCCGGGCTCGCCAACGGCACCTACACGGTGGCCTGGCGCGTCGTCTCGGCCGACACCCACGTGGTCGGCGGGGCCTTCACCTTCTCGATCGGCGCGCCCTCGGACACCTCGGTCTCCGCCTCGCAGATCCAGGGCGCGCAGGCCGCGCCGGTGGTCTCGGCGCTGTACGGGACCGGACGCGCGGTGGCGTACGGCGCGTACGCACTGCTGGTCGGGGTGGCCGCGTTCGTGCTGCTCTGCTGGCCGCGCGGGGCGGGCGTGCGCGCGGTGCAACGGCTGCTGATGACCGGCTGGGTGGCGCTGCTGACCGCCACCGTCGCGGTGCTGCTGGCCCGCGGGCCGTACGAGAGCGGCGGCGGGCTCGGCAAGATGTTCGATCTGGCGCTGGTGCGCAGCAGCCTGGACGAGCGGCTGGGCACCGCGTTGGCCGCCCGGCTGCTGCTGCTCGCCGCGGCCGGCGTCTTCCTGTCGCTGCTGGTCGGGCAGTTGGGCCAGACCCCGGCCGCCGCGCCGCCGCTGGAGCCCACCGGGGATCCGGAGGAGGACGAACTGCGTCAGCTGGAGCGGCGCGCGGCGGAGCGCCCGCAGCGCGAGGCCCGGCTGGTGCTCGGCGTCGCGGGGCTGCTGCTGGCGCTGGCGCTCGGCGCCACCTGGTCCGCGGCGGACCACGCCGCGGTCGGCATCCAGGTCTGGCTCGCGCTGCCGTTCGACCTGCTGCACCTGCTGGCGATGGCCTGCTGGCTGGGCGGGCTGGTGACGCTGCTGGTCGGACTGCGGCACGGGGCCGGGTCGGCCGAGGTGGACCGCTTCTCCAAGGTGGCCTTCACGTCGGTGGCGGTGCTGGTGGCCACCGGGCTGTACCAGGCCTGGCGGGGGATCGGCTGGTCCTGGCACGCACTGGTGGACACCGAGTACGGGCAGCTGCTGCTGATCAAGGTCGGCTGCGTGGCGGTGATGCTGGCGGCGGCCGGGCTCTCCCGCCGCTGGGCCGCCCGGCTGCGGGCGGCGGGCGGGAGCGACCTGGTGGCGGCGGAGGGTGCCACGGATCCCGTGCCGATGCCGGCCGGCGCCGAGGCGTCCGAGGACCCGCGGCGGCGGGCCCAGTTGGAGCGCCAGCGCGCCGCGCTGGCCAGCGCCAAGGTGCGCCGGGCGCAGGACGGCTCGCCGGTCCGGGCCGGGCTGCGCCGCTCGGTGCTGGTGGAGACCGCGGTCGCCGTGGTGGTGCTGGTGGTGACCACGCTGCTGACCAACCAGGCGCCCGGCCGGGTGGCCGCCGAGGTGGCGGCGAGTTCCGCCCAGGCGCCGTCGGCCGGCTCCGGGCAGCCCGTGCGGCTGATCATCCCCTACAACACCGGCGGCACCGAGGCCGGCGCCAAGGGCACCGCGACGCTGACCCTGGACCCGGCCCGGACCGGCGCCAACCAGGTGGAGCTGGTGATCGCCGACTCCACCGGCAAGCCGGTGGACGTCCCCGAGGTGGACCTCTCCTTCACCCTCCCGGACCGCGACCTCGGTCCCCTGCCGGTGACCCTCAACAAGACCGGCACCGGCACCTGGACCGGGGACCCGCAGCTCCCGCTGACGGGCGAGTGGGTGGCCGCGGTGACGGTCCGCTCCTCGGCCATCGACAACGACATCGAGACCAAATCCGTCAAGATCGGCTGAAACAGGCTCATGACACCCTCCACCAGCGGCGGTTTCTCCCGCCGCGCACTGCTCGGCGGCGCCGGGGCGGGCCTGGTGGCCGGCGCGGCCGGCGGCGCGCTCGGCCATGCCGCGATCGTCCCCGCCCAGGCCAGCGCCCCCAGCCTGGGCGCCGGCCGGATCGACTTCCGGGGCCCACACCAGGCCGGCATCGTCGAGCCGGCGCAGGCCCACGTGCAGCTGGCCGCCTTCGACCTGACCCCCGGCGCGGGCGCGGCCGGCCTCCAGGCACTGCTCAAGCGCTGGTCCGCCACCATCGCCCTGCTGGCGGCGGGCGAGCCGGCCGGCGACGGCGAGAACCAGATCGCCCTGGACGCCGGCCCCTGCTCGCTCACCGTCACGGTCGGCTTCGGCAGCACGCTCTTCGACAGGACCGGGCTGCAGGCCAAGCGCCCCGCCGCGCTGGCCCCGCTGCCGGCCTTCCCCGAGGACGCCCTCGACCCGGCCCGCAGCGACGGCGACCTCTGGCTGCAGATCGGCGCGGACGACGGGCTGGTCGTCTACCACGCGCTGCGGGTGCTCCAGCACCAGGCCGCCGAAGTGGCCACCCCGCGCTGGCAGATGGCCGGCTTCAGCCGCACCCCGGGCGCCACCGCGCGGCCGCGGACCCCGCGCAACCTGATGGGCCAGGTGGACGGCACCAACAACCCCAAGTCCACCGACGCCGACTTCGCGGCGAAGGTCTTCAGCACCGGGCCCGGCTGGATGTCCGGCGGCAGCTACCTGGTGATGCGGCGGATCCGGATGCTGCTGGACGACTGGGACAACATCTCCACCGACCGCCAGGAACGGGTGATCGGGCGGCGCAAGTCGGACGGCGCGCCGCTCTCCGGCGGCACCGAGTTCACCCCGGTCGACCTGACCAAGCAGAACCCGGACGGCTCGCTGGCGATCCCCGCCGACGCGCACATCCGCTCCGCCGCGCCCGCGAGCAACGACGGGGCGGCGATGCTGCGCCGCGGCTTCTCGTACGCGGACGGGATCCGGCCGGACGGCGCGCCGGACGCCGGGCTGCTCTTCCTCGCCTTCCAGGCCGACCCGGCCCGCGGCTTCGTCCCGGTACAGCGCCAACTGTCCCGCGGGGACGGGCTCCAGCGGTTCCTGAAGCACGAGGCGAGCGGGCTGTACGCGGTGCCGCCGGGGGTGCCGGCGGGCGGCGACGGCTACCTCGGGCAGGCCCTGCTGGAGGGCTGACCACAGTCTGGACTCATCCCTCCGGTGGCGGGCCGGAGGGATAGGGTGGCGGGTCTGGCTCTGCTGTGTGGAATCGTCCGGAGGCACGAAATGTCGGCCACCCGCTACACCTACCTCGGGCCCGCGGGCACCTTCACGGAGGCTGCCCTGCACACTCTGCCCGAGGCGGCGACCCGCGAGCTGGTGCCGGTCGGCTCGGTGCCGGCCGCACTGGACGCGGTGCGGGCCGGCGAGGCCGCCGGGGCGTTCGTGCCGATCGAGAACTCGGTGGAGGGCGCGGTCACCGCGACCGCCGACGAACTGGCCACCGGGGCGCCGCTGATGATCTACCGCGAGGTGCTGCTGCCGATCGCCTTCGCGCTGCTGGTCCGGCCCGGCACCACGCTGGCCGACGTCAAGACCGTCACCAGCCACCCGGTGGCCCAGCCGCAGGTCCGCCGCTGGCTGGGCAAGCACCTGCCGGAGGCCCGCTGGGAGTCGGCGGCCTCCAACGCGGACGGCGCCCGACTGGTGCAGGAGGGGCGGTTCGACGGCGCCTTCGCGGGCGAGTTCGCGGCCGCGCTGTACGGGCTGGAGCCGCTGGTCACCGGGATCCACGACGCGGAGAACGCGGCCACCCGGTTCGTGCTGGTCGGCCGGCCGGGCCGGGTTTCCTCGCCGACCGGCGCGGACAAGACCTCGATGGTGGTCTGGCTGCGCGACGACCACCCGGGCGCGCTGCTGGAGCTGCTGCAGGAGTTCGCGGTGCGCGGGGTCAACCTGATGCGGATCGAGTCCCGGCCGACCGGGCAGGGGCTCGGCAACTACTGCTTCTCGTTCGACTGCGAGGGGCACCTGACCGAGCGGCGGGTCGGCGAGGCGTTGATGGGGCTGCGACGGATCTGCCCGCAGGTGCGGTTCCTCGGCTCCTATCCGCGAGCCGACCGCCGGGATCCGGCCGGCCGCCGGCCGGGGACCTCGGACCGGGATTTCGTCGACGCCGCCGACTGGCTGGCGCGCTGCCTGGACGGTCGCGGCGAAGTCTGAATGAAGCCCGAATACCGGCTCGCCTGAACGGACGGTGAACGGCGGCCGGCCATTCGGAATGCCGGTGCGCCCGCGGCCGACCGTCATCCACAGGCCGGGCGGTGAATCCCGTCATCCCCAGCAGGCCCGGTGGCCACGGGTTATCCACAGGCCTGGGGATGAGTCGACAAACCGGCATAGCTACTCACAGGTCCGATCCGATCAGCTGCAAGCCACCAAGAACGGACCAATCACACCAGAGTCACCCTTGTGCCATTAAGTCACCCGATCGAGCGAGAGAATTCGCTCGACTTTGTGGCCCAATCGAGGTTTGAAACCTCGGATTACCGATTTCACACCCAGTGACCGCTGATCACTCCGTCATCCACAGGCAGCCGGCGCGGCCTGTGGACAAGTCGCGGGCAGCACGAGCCGGCGGCAAGTTATCCACAGGACGGCAGTGGTTATCCCCAGGCGCTCAAAGCAGTACGGTCGGCCAGCCCTGCCCCGGTAGGCTGGGCCCCGTGATTGACCTTCGCCTGCTTCGTGAGGACCCTGACCGAGTGCGCGCCTCGCAGCGCGCCCGTGGCGAGGACGTCGACCTGGTCGACGCCCTGCTCGCCGCCGATGAGCGCCGCCGGTCCTCGGGCAGTCGCTTCGACGAACTGCGCAACGAGCAGAAGCTGCTCGGCAAGCAGGTCCCGAAGGCCCAGGGCGAGGAGAAGGCCGCCCTGCTGGAGCGGACCAAGTCGCTGGCCGCCGAGGTGAAGGCCGCCGACGCCGAGCAGACCGCCGCCAAGGAGGAGGCCGAGGCGCTGGTCCGCCGGCTGGCGAACCTGATCGACCCGGACGCCCCGGTCGGTGGCGAGGAGGACTTCGTCACCCTGGAGGAGATCGGCACCCCGCGCGACTTCGCGGCCGAGGGCTTCGAACCCCGGGACCACGTGGAGCTCGGCCAGCTGCTGGGCGCGATCGACACCGAGCGCGGCGCCAAGGTGGCCGGCTCGCGCTCCTACTACCTGACCGGCGTCGGCGCGCTGCTGGAGCTCGCCCTGGTCAACATGGCGATGGCGCAGGCCACCGCGGCCGGCTTCGTCCCGATGATCACGCCGACCCTGGTCAAGCCCGCCGCGATGGACGGCACCGGCTTCCTCGGCCAGGCCGCCGAGAACGTGTACTTCCTGGAGCAGGAGGAGCGCTACCTGGTCGGCACCAGCGAGGTGCCGCTGGCGGCGTACCACATGGACGAGATCCTGGAGGCCGAGCAGCTCCCGCTGCGCTACGCCGGCTTCTCGTCCTGCTTCCGCCGCGAGGCGGGCACCTACGGCAAGGACACCCGCGGCATCATCCGGGTGCACCAGTTCGACAAGGTCGAGATGTTCGTCTACACCACGCCGGAGGAGGCCCAGGCGGAGCACCGCCGGCTGCTCCAGTGGGAGAAGGACTTCCTCGACGCGCTGGAGCTCCCCTACCGGGTGATCGACGTCGCCTCCGGCGACCTCGGCTCCTCGGCCGCCCGCAAGTTCGACATCGAGGCCTGGATCCCGACCCAGGGCAAGTACCGCGAGGTCACCTCGACCTCCAACACCACCGAGTACCAGTCCCGCCGGCTCTCCATCCGGGTGCGCGAGGAGGGCAAGGTCCGCCCGCTGGCCACCCTGAACGGCACCCTGGTCGCCGTGCCGCGGACCATCGTGGCGATCCTGGAGAACCACCAGCAGGCCGACGGCTCGGTCGTCCTGCCGGAGGCGCTGCGTCCCTACCTCGGCGGCCGGACCACGCTGGACCCGGTCAAGTGACCGAGCCGGCGTACCGGCTGGTCGCGACCGACCTGGACGGCACGCTGCTCAGCTCCGCGGAGACGGTCTCCGACCGCACCCGGGCCGCCCTGGCCGCCGCCATGGCGGCCGGGGCGGTGCACATCGTGGTCACCGGCCGGTCGGCGCCCTGGGCCCGGCCGGTCTTCGACGCCATCGGCTACACGGGCCTGGCGGTCTGCGGCCAGGGCGCCCAGGTGTACGACGCCGGCGCGGACAGGCTGCTCACCTCGATGACGCTGGACCGCCGGACCGGCCGGCTGGCCCTGGAGAAGCTGACCGCCGAGCTGGGCCGGCTCGCGGTGGCGGCCAACCAGGACGGGCTGGAGGGCACCGTGCTGGCCCGGCCCGACTACCGGCTGACGGTCGGCGGCGAGCTGCCGGTGGCCCGGGTCGAGACCGAGGACGAGCTGTTCGCCGCACCGATCAGCAAGCTCTACCTCCAGCACCCCGAGTTGGACGACGACGCGCTGGCCGAGACCGCCCGGCGGGTGGTCGGCGGCCTGGTCGGGGTCACCGTGGCCGGCCCGGGCCTGGTCGAACTGCTGCCGCTCGGGCTCTCCAAGGCCACCGGGCTGGCCGTCGCGGCCCGCCGGCTCGGTCTGCGCGGGGCGGACACCATCGCCTTCGGCGACATGCCCAACGACCTGCCGATGTTCCGCTGGGCCCGGTACGCGGTCGCCATGGCGGGCGCGCACCAGGAGGTGCGCGCCGTCGCCGACGAGGTGACCGCGGGCAACGACGAGGACGGCGTGGCCGTGGTGCTGGAACGACTGTACGACTGACGCCCGGTGACGCCCCGTGATGTCCTGGTGGGCCGTCAGCCGCTGTAGCTGACGTTGGCGCACGGGTCGTCGTCCGCCGTCCGACCGCCGTCGGTGATGCTGCTCGGCAGCGGGCCGGGAGCGACGCTGGCGGCGGGCGCCGCACCGCCGTTGGCCGCGGCGAAGTCCTTGCCGAGGACCACGCTCAGGCCGGTCCCGGTGCTCTTCTCCAGCGTCGCGCCCGGGAAGAGCTGGGCCAGCGTCTGGGCGGCCTGCGCATTGCCACTGCCGTACTGGATCACCGTGGTGTCGTGCGTCTGCTCGGCCGCGTTGGCGGTGCCGACCACGGTGAAGTTCGCGTCCTTGAGCTTCGCCGAGGCGGTGACGGTCAGGCCCTTGGTGGTGGTGCCGTTGTAGACGGTCACCCGGGCGCCGGCACCGTTCACGCTGCCCGCGGCGGGCGGCGGGGTGGCCGATGCGGCCGCCGAACCGGACTGCTGGCCACCGCTGGCGTCCTGGCCGTCCAGCGTCTTGTCGGCCTTGAGCGCGGCCCACAGCTTGTCGACGTCCGGGTGCACCCAGGAGACCCGCGGGCCCTCGAACCGCCAGGGCACCGTGATGAACTTGATGTCGTGCAGGTCGATGGACTTCATCGAGAGCGCGAAGGACATCAGCTTGGCGGCCGAGTCCAGCCCCGGGTCGACGGTCAGCGACTTGGTGGCGGCGTCCGCGAGCGGCAGCAGGGTGGTCGGATCCATCCCCCCGCCCTTGACCTTCTTGATCATCGAGGAGAGGAAGGCCTGCTGCCGCTGCATCCGGCCGATGTCCGAGCCGTCGCCTATCCCGTGCCGGACCCGGACGTAGTCCAGCGCCTGCTGGCCGGAGACCTGCTGCACGCCCTGGGCGAAGATCTGCTTGCCCTTGTGGCCGAGGTTGGGGTTGAGGTCACCCTCGTAGACCGCCTTCGGCACGCAGACGTCGACGCCGCCGATCGCGCTGGTCATCGCGGAGAAGCCGGAGAAGTCGACCACCATGGTGTGGTCCACCCGCATCCCGGTGAGGTGCTCGACGGTGTTCTGCGTGCAGGCCGGGTTGCCCTGGTCGGTATTGCCCATCGCGAACGCCGAGTTGAACATCACATTGGTCTGCGTTTTGGTCCACTTGTTGTTGACCAGGCAGGGCGGGATCTCGACCAGCGAGTCGCGCGGGAACGAGATGCCCACAGCGTGCTTGTGATCGGCGTAGACGTGCAGCAGGATCGTGGTGTCCGAGCGGGCGCCGTCGTCACCGCCGCCGCCGAGGTCGACGTTGTTCCCGCCGCGCGAGTCCGAACCGATCAGCAGCACGTTGACCGGCTTGTTGCCGTTGGCGTCGGCGGTGGCCTCCGGCGGGCGGTTGGCACTGATCCCGGCCTTGTCGAAGCTCTTGATGTTGCCGTCGAGCTTGTAGTAGATCGCCCCGCCGCCGGCCGCGACCACCAGCACGACCGCCGCCGAGGTCCAGGCGAGCACCTTCCTGGCGTTGCGCTTCGGGCGCGCATTCCTGCCCTGGGCGCGTCGGGCCCGGGCCCGACCGCCGGGCCGCGGGCCGCCCTGGGCGGGCACGCCCCGCCGCGGGACGTCCCCCGCCCGCCGTCCCCCGGCGCTCTGGCCGGACGTCCCCGCCCTCTGGCCTGACATTCGTAAACCCTTCGCCGGCGGCAGACACGTATGAGCTTCTGCGGAGCATATAAAGAGACCAACACTTGAGTAGTGCGTGGGATCCGCTTTACCTGCCCGGCCGAGCAGTTCAGTGTTATGAGAACACCGCGAATCGACCCACGGTTCCGGTGGCCACCGCCGTAGTTATCAGGATCACAGCCGCCGACGGATGCTCAGCCCGTCACCACCGGCCGCTCGGACGGCAGTCCCCACTCGCTCCACGAGCCGTCGTAGACCGCCAGGTCGCGGTAGCCGGCCAGCTCGGCGCCGAGCGCCAGCACGCAGGCGGTGACCCCGGAGCCGCAGCTGACCACCAGCCGCTCGCGCCCGGCGACCAGGGCACCGAAGCGGGCCCGGAGTTCGTCCGGGGGGAGCATCCGGCCGTCCCGCTGGAGTTCACCGAACGGCAGGTTCACCGCCCCGGGCATGTGCCCACCGCGCAGCCCGGGCCGGGGCTCCGCGGCCTGCCCGGTGAAGCGCTCCCGGGTCCGGGCGTCGAGCACCACCGAGGCGTCGTCGGCCAGCGCCGCCGCCACCGCGCCGTGGTCCACGATCAGCCCCGGGCGCGGCCGGGCCGTGAAGTCGCCGGGGCGCGGCTGCCCGGCCGGGCCGGCGGGCCGCTCCGGCAGACCGGCGGCGAGCCACGCCGGCAGGCCGCCGTCCAGCACGGCGGCCCGGTCGAAGCCCATCGCCCGCAGCATCCACCAGGCTCGGGCACTGGAATAGACACCGGCGGCGTCGTAGGCCACCACCGTGCTGCGGTCGCCCACCCCGAGCGCCCGGAGCTCCCGAGTGAGGGCCTCCGGGTCGGGCATGGTGTGCGGCAGTGGGCTGGCCTGGTCGGAGAGCGCGCCGTCGAGGTCGAAGACCCGGGCCCCGGGGATCCGCCGCTCCGCCCCACGGTACGGACCCACGCTCGCGTCCAGCACCACCAGCTCGGGGTGGCCCAACCGCTCGGCCAGCCAGTCGACGGAAACCAACGGACCGGGGACGGACAGCGGACCCATCTCGCGCCTCTCTTCGGTGACCTGACGCGCCGTGTGACGGCCCAGGCCAGCGTACGGGGTGCGATCCCGGCCACACCGCCCCGAGTGCGGTCGGGTTGTCGGACAACCGGTTGTAGGATGACCGGGCAAGGGAGTCCCCGAACGGAGCGGAGGTGGCGTGATGACCAACGGGAACCTGCACGCCACCGGGCGCCGGTCGCTGGTCGACCTCGCCATCGAGCAGCTCCGCGAGCAGCTGGCCGCCGGGGCCTGGGCCGTCGGGGAACGGATCCCCACCGAGCACGAGCTGGCCGAACAGCTCCAGGTCGGCCGCAACACCGTCCGGGAGGCGATCCGGGTGCTGGTGCACGCCGGGATGCTGGTCTCCCGGCAGGGCGAGGGCACCTTCGTGCGCAGCACCAGCGACCCGGCCTCGGTGCTGCGCGGCGTCCAGCGCTCGGGCGTCCGGGACGTCCTGGAGGTCCGGGCCGCACTGGAGGCCGAGGCCGCCCGGCTGGCGGCCGTCCGGCACACCGCCGAGGACCTGGAGCGGATGCGCGCGGCGCTGGCCCGGGAGGCCGAGGTGATCGCCGCGCACAGCGAGCGGGTCGCCCGTGAGGCCACCGTCGAACACGACCTGGAGTTCCACACCGCCGTGGTCGAGGCCGCCCACAACCCGGCCCTGGCCGAGCTGTACCGCTACTTCAGCGCCTCCGTCCGGGAGGCCATGCACACCGCGTTCGGCGACCACGAGATGCCCGAGGTGGTCGTCGCCACCCACGAGGCCCTGGTCGACGCCATCGAGAGCGGCGACCCCGAGCGGGCCGAGGTGGCCTGTCGCGCCCTGCTGAACGGCCCGACGGCCGCGGTCGAGCAGCTGCTCGCCGAGTTCGCGGCCCGCAAGTAACGCCGGGCACCCCCTCCCCACGCCTCCTGCCGTCCCCCCGTACCGAGAAAGCACAACCATGCCCGTCACCCGTGCCCAGCGGCCGGTGGCCACTCCGGCCGTCCCCGTCCGCGACCGGCTCGCGCACCCTGCCCTGCTGCTCACCGGGATCGTCCTGGTCGCCCTGAACATGCGCGCCTGCCTCGCGGCCATCTCCCCGATGGTCGGCGAGATCCAGCGCACCTTCGGCCTCTCCACCACTGCGAGCGGGCTGATCACCACCGTGCCGGTGCTCTTCCAGGGCGTCGGCGCGCCGCTCACCCCGCGGCTCACCCGGCGGTTCGGCACCGAGCGGGTGGTGCTCGGAGCGGTGCTGGTGCTGGGCGCGGGCGTGCTGCTGCGGGTGCTGCCCTCGGTGGTCGCGCTCTACGCGGGCTGCGTGGTGATCGGCGTGGCGATCGCGGTGCTGAACGTCTCGATGCCCGGGCTGGTGAAGCGCGAGTTCCCGGACCGGGCCGCCACCATGACCGGCGTCTACTCGACCACCATGCTGGTCGGCGCGACCCTGGCGGCCGGCTCGTCGGTGCCGCTGGAGCACGCACTGGGCGGCGGCTGGCGAGCCTCGCTGGGCACCTGGTCGCTGCTCGCGCTGGTCGCGGCGATCGCGTGGCTGCCGCAGGTGCTCCGCGCCCGGCAGCCGCGGACGGCCGAGGCCGCTCCGGTGCGGCCGACGGCGGCCGTGGCGCGGCCGATCAACGGGATCTGGCGGCTCCCGCTCGCCTGGCAGATCAGCCTCTTCATGGGCATCTCCTCGCTGCTCGTCTACACCCTGGTGGCCTGGATGCCGACGATCCTGGCGGCCCACGGGATGAGCCGGGACGAGGCCGGCCTGGTCTTCGCCTTCAGCAACCTGGTGCAGGTGGCCGGGGCGTTCCTGGTACCGCTGCTGGCCGGCCGGCTGCGGCGGCAGAGCGGTCTGGCGCTGGCGATGGCGGTGCTGAACGCGGCCGGGATCACCGGGCTGCTGGTGGCACCGGTGTCGGGCGCCTGGCTGGTGGCGGCGGTGCTCGGGGTGGCCCAGGGCGGCTCGCTCGGGCTGGCGCTGGCGTTCATCGTGCTGCGCACCGACAGCGCGGCCGGCGCTGCCCAGCTGGGCGGGATGACCCAGGCGGTCGGCTACCT
This sequence comes from Kitasatospora sp. NPDC024654, assembly GCF_055559155.1. Taxonomy (NCBI): domain Bacteria; kingdom Bacillati; phylum Actinomycetota; class Actinomycetes; order Kitasatosporales; family Streptomycetaceae; genus Kitasatospora; species Kitasatospora sp. NPDC024654. The sequence goes on along the minus strand of NZ_JBVHLF010000041.1, from coordinate 25,804 downwards.
GATCGCCGCCGCCGGGCCGGTGGGCGCCGGGGCGCTGCACCAGCTGACCGGCGGCTGGACGGTGCCGCTGGTGCTGATGCTGGTCTTCGCGGGCATCGCGGCGGCGGCCGGGCTCGGCGCCGGGCGGGACCGCACGCTGTAACGACGGCAGAACGACGGACGGCACCCGGCCCATCGCCGGGTGCCGTCCGTCGTTCTGCCGTCGGTCCTCCGTCAGTCCCCGGCGGCCAGGGTGAGGCCGGCCAGCCGGGCCGCGGCCAGCCAGCCGGCCCCGACCGTGACCAGCACCAGCAACGGCACCGCCGCGCCGAGCCCGACGTTCGTGCTGATCCCCCCGTGCGGCGCCACCGCCCTGGCCACCGCGAGCCCCCACTGCTGCACCGAGAGGGTCCGGGCGCCCTCGACGAAGTTGCCGACCACGCTCTCCCAGATCAGCGCGTAGGCCAAGCCGGCCACCACGGCGTTCCGGGTCACCACGCCGAGCAGCAGGAAGAGCGAGCTGTAGGCGGTGCTGGCCACCAGGACGCCGACCGCGTAGCCGACCGCCAGTGCGTCCTTCGTGCCGTAGAGGACCAGCCCGGCCAGCAGGGTCGGCACGGCCGCCACCACCCAGCTGGTCAGCACCGCCACGATCAACTTGGTGGTGATGATCTGCCAGCGCGGCAGCGGCTTGGCGAGCAGGTAGACGATCGAGCCGTCGTCGATCTCGGTGGAGATCACGCCGGTACCGACCACCACGCCGAGCAGCGGGACCAGGGTGCCCAGGCCGAGCTGGCCGAGGATGGTGGCGGTCAGCTGCTGCTTGTCGGCGCTCGAGCCGCGGGCGATCACGGACATCAGCAGCAGCAGGCCCGGGACGACCAGCAGCAGGAGGCCGCGCCGGCTGCCGAGCAGGCCGCGGACGGTCAGCCGGGCCACGGTCGTCCGCAGGATGGGGTGCAGCACGGGGCCAGCCTTTCGAGTGCGTGCGGTGGGGTGGGGTGGGGTGGGGTGGGGTGGGGTGGGGGCCCTCAGGAGGCGACCAGGTAGGAGAAGACGCTCTCCAGCGACTCGTCCGCGGGGGAGACGGTGAGGAGCCGGATCCCGGCCGCCTGGGCGACCCGCGGCAGCAGCGTGGTGAAGCCCTGGAAGTCGATCGCCTGGACCCGCAGGCCGCCCTCCTTCCGGTCCAGCTCGATCCCGGCCGTCGAGCCGTCCGCGATCAGCGCGGCGGCGAGCCGGCGGTCGTCGCTGGAGCGGACCAGGTAGCGGTGCGGACGGTCGGTCATCAGCCGGCGGATCCGGCGGAAGTCGCCGGAGGCCGCGTGCCGGCCGGCCACCACCACCTCGATGTGCCGGGCCAGTTGCTCGACCTCCTCGAGGATGTGCGAGGAGAACAGCACCGTCCGGCCGTCCGCCCCGAACCGGCGCAGCAGCTCCATCAGCTGCAGCCGCTGGCGCGGGTCCATGCCGTTGAACGGTTCGTCGAGCAGGAGCACGGCCGGGTCGTGGACCAGCGCCGAGGCCATCTTGACCCGCTGCTTCATGCCCTTGGAGTAGGTGCCGGTCGGGCGCTCCCGAGCGTGCTCCATCTCGACCAGGGCGAGCGCCCGGCGGGCGGCGGCGCCCGGGTCCGGCAGCCCGTGCAGCTCTGCGTTGGCGAGCACGAACTCCCAGCCGGTCAGGTGGTCGTACATCGACTCCCGTTCCGGGACCAGGCCGATCGCCCGGTACACCTGCTGGTTGCGCCAGATCGGCGCGCCGTCCAGGGTGACCGAGCCCGTCGAGGGGGCCAGGAAGCCGCTCATCAGGTGGATGAGCGTGGACTTGCCCGCGCCGTTCGGCCCGAGCAGGCCGGTGACGCCCGGGCCGATGCTCATCGACACGTCGTTGACGGCGACCACGTTGCCGAACCAGCGGGAGACCCGGTCGATGCCGATGACAGCCATGACGCCCCCTCAGATGTTCCGGTAGCGGCGCAGCAGCAGCCCGTACGAGCCGGCCACCAGGCCGGCGATCGCCAGCCCGAAGACCGCCGCGCCGACCGCCCCGGCGGGGGTGCCCGGCGCGCCGCCCTGCCGGGCCAGGCCGCAGACCTGGTTGGTGAAGAGCTGCACCAGACTGCTCGGTGACAGCAGGTACGGCCAGCGCGAGGAGTCCCCCACGCGGTTGTCGAGCAACGCCGACAGGATGCTCGCGATCAGCTGGCTGACCACCAGCAGGCCCATGATCGCGGCCACTCCGAAGCCGCGGCGTGGGGTGGCCGCGGCGATCAGCAGGCCGACCGCCGAGAAGACCACGGCGTAGAGCAGCGCGGCCAGCAGGCCGAAGCCGAGGTGCGCGGTGTTGTGGCCGAGGTCCAGTCCGCCGAGCAGTGCGCCGACGTAGAGGATCAGCAGCGGCGACGCCATCACCACCAGCAGGGCGCAGACCATCGCCGCGGCCTTGGCGCGCACGTAGTCGGTGCGGGTGATCGGGCGGGAGAAGTACAGCGGCACGGTGTGGTTGCGCAGGTCGCGGGAGAGCAGCACCGGCGCCTGGGCGGCCACGAAGATCTCCGCGAAGAGCAGTCCGACGCCGTCCAGGTACTGCGGATAGTCCGTGACCAGGCGGGTGCCGTGCTGCAGCACGGTGATCGCCACCAGCGCCGCGGCCGGCAGCGCCATCGCCGCCACGATCAACATCGGCAGCACCTTGGACCGGCCGGCGCGGCCGAGGCCGAAGGCGCCGCGCAGGCCCTGGGTGAAGAGCGAGCGGGTGGCGTAGGAGCGGCCGAGCCGGGGGCCCTGGTAGCCGCGGTAGCCGATGTCGTGGATCACCCCGTCGGCACGGGGCCCGGTGGCCGCCGGTGGTAAGGCCGCGGCGTCAGGCGGTACGGTCATCGGCTGCCTCCCGGGCGAAGATCTCGGAGACCCGGTGCCGGCGCTGTTCCAGGCGGACCAGACCGAGCCCGAGGCCGGCGACGGTGTCGCGAACGATGTCGTAGGTCTGCTCGCCGGCCAGCTCCACCAGCAGGATCCGCGAGCCCTCGGCGCGGACGGTCAGCCCGGCGGCGGTGAGCCGCTCGCGGACCGCCCGGTCGGCGTCGAAGGCGGGCTGGTCGCCGACCGGGTCGGTGACCTCCACCGCCAGCAGCCGGGTCGCCTCGGTGAAGGAGGCGGTGGAGGAGGAACGCAGCAGCCGGCCGCCGTCGATCACCACCAGGTGGTCGCAGGTGCGCTCCAGCTCGCCGAGCAGGTGCGTGGTGACCAGCACGGAGATGCCGAACTCGTGGTGGACCCGGCGGATCAGCTCCAGCATGTCGTCCCGGCCGACCGGGTCGAGTCCGTTGGTCGGCTCGTCCAACAGCACCAGCCTCGGGTCGTGGACCAGCGCCTGGGCCAGCTTCACGCGCTGCTTCATGCCGGTCGAGTAGCCGCCCATCGGGCGGTAGCGCTCCTCGTACAGCCCGACGTGACGCAGCGTGTCGGCGGTCCGCTCGCGGGCCGCGGCGGCGGGCAGGCCGGCCATCCGGGCCATGTGCACCACGAACTCGGTGGCCGAGACGTCCGGCGGCAGGCAGTCGTGCTCGGGCATGTAGCCGACCCGCTCGCGGATCGCCGAGCCCTCGGTGGCGACGTCCAGCCCGAGCACCTCGCCGGTTCCGGAGGTGGCCGGGGAGAGGCCGAGCAGGATCTTGATGAGCGTGGACTTGCCCGCGCCGTTGGCCCCGACCAGGCCGACCACCCCCGGCCGCACCTCCACGGTCAGCTGGTCGAGGGCGGTGACCCGGGGGAACCGCTTGGTGAGGGCGTCCGTCCTGATGACGGGCGGTGCAGGGGCTGTGGACACCGCTCGAACCTATCGGGCGCCAACGGTTTCTGGCGTTAGCTCGAGTGACGAGGCGTCACTCCATCCGCGGGATGACGTGCCGAGCCCGGTCCCCTAGGGGGCACCCGTGCCGGTGCCCGGCGGCCGACTCGCCCATCCGGCCCAGCGCGCGGCCTCCTGATGACAACTCCACCGTTCCGGCCGAACATGGTTCTAAGGGAATTCTCACCCCAGCCCACCCTCCGCACTCGCGCTCCCTGGGGGGATCACCGATGCCCGCTCGTTCCAGCACCCGCCGCCGCACCCGCCTGCTGGCCGGAACCGCCGCCGCCCTGGCGATCGGCGCCGGCCTGCCGCTGCTCTCCGCCGCCGCGGCCCCGGCCGCCGCGCCCACCCCCGCGTGCCCCGGCACCGCGTCCACCGCGGGCCACCAGGGCACCGCGGCCAGCGCCTTCCTGCCCGACCAGCCGAGCAGCATCACGGCGGGCGGCAGACCGGTCGTCATCGGCCTGGAGATGGCCAACCTCACCGGCACCGACTATCCGCGGATCGCCCCCTCGCTGGTCCTCACCGGCGCCCGGGGCGCCGACGGCCTCCACCCCGGCGACCTCAGCGTCCAGGTGATGAGGAACGGCGCGTGGCAGCCGCTACCGGTGCTGCCGGGCTGCGACTCGGGCCTGGGCGCCGACACCTCGTCCCTCGCCCAGCGGCTCGCCAACGGCCACGCCGCGCGCTTCATGTTCCGCGTCGCCCTCTCCGCCAAGGCCCCCGCCCACCAGAACGCGGTCACGGTCACCTCCGGCACCGGCCTCAACGACCGCCCCAACCGGCTCACGCTCCACGTCCTGCGCCACTGACCGACCGGGACCGGGCGGGCGCGATCGTCGGACCGGCGCGACCGCGACGCGGCGGTGACGCGGCCGGCGCAGGTCCCGAGAGCACCGGGCACGACCGTGACGTCGCCGTGCCCCGGGTGCGGGACGGCGGCGAGCATCGCGTCGACGGCGTACTCGTGGCCGGGCGGTCCCTCGAAGGCGAGCAGTAGGGTCGGGAGCATGCGTCTGAGCACAGTGATCCTCCCGATACACCGGTGGAACGAGGGACAGAAGATCTGGCAGCGGGCCGAGGACCTCGGGTTCCACGTCGCGTACACCTACGACCACCTGTCCTGGCGGTCCTTCCGCGACGAGCCGTGGTTCGGGGCGATCCCGACCCTGACCGCCGCCGCGACGGCGACCGAGCGGCTGCGGCTCGGGACGCTGGTGACCTCGGTCAAGCCTCGTTCACCTATCGCAGCCTGAACTGCGGGAACGCTCGTCAGGAGCGTCCGGGCCTCGCTGGCTCAGATCGCGATGAGTCGGACACGAGTGCCGCAGAGCTTGGCCATGTCGTCGACGTCCGAGGTGAGCATGGCCACCGGTCCCGGCTGGCGCAGCGCCATCTCGGCGACGGTCGCGTCGATCGCGTACTTGTGGCCGTGCAGGCCGGCCTGCTTCAGCAACTCGGCCGAGGCTCGTGCGGCCTGTTCGGTGACCGCCTCGATCTTGACCTGCGAGAGCACCCAGTTCAGCCGAGGAGTGTTCACCCGTGCGTGCATGACCTCCACGATGGTGTTGGCGCAGACCACCAGATCGGCCGCCATGGAGTGGAAGGAGCGGATCATCGCAATCACGCTACGGTCCTGCGAGATCCAGGCGGACGCTCCTTGGGAGTCCAGTACGACGGTCTCGATGCGCTCGCTCACGCGGCGTCAGCCGTGTTCTCGGGCTCGGTCGAGCGGAAGATCCTCGCGTGTGCGGCGGCGAGCTCCTCCTCCGTGAACGCACCGTGCTCCTCTTCGTAGCGGCGCAGTTCCTCGCCGAGCAACTGGTGTCTGATCTGCCGGGCGACCGCCTCGGCGACGTAGCCGGAGACGTTGTCCGTGAGCTTCTTCAACTCGGCCACCTGCTCAGTGGGCAGGGTGACCGTGATCCGGGTGGTAGCTGCCATGGGGCAAGCATACTGCGGTATGTCTCGGCTTCGTCGGGCTTTCACGGCATAGGGTCGGCGGTATGCGTCTGAGTGCGGTGATCCTCCCCATCCACCGGTGGGCCGAGGGGCAGAAGATCTGGCGGCGGGCCGAAGAACTCGGCTTCCACGCTGCATACACGTACGACCACCTGTCGTGGCGGTCATTCCGGGACGCGCCGTGGTTCGGAGCCGTCCCCACGCTGACCGCCGCAGCGATGGCTACGGAGAGTATGCGTTTGGGTACCCTGGTGACCTCGCCGAACTTCCGGCACCCGGTGACCCTGGCCAAGGAGCTGATCACCCTCGACGACGTCTCCGGCGGCCGGCTGACGGTCGGGATCGGGGCCGGCGGCACCGGGTACGACGCGACCGCGATGGGCCAGCAGGCCTGGTCGCCGAAGGAGCGGGCGAACCGGTTCGGGGAGTTCCTGCCGCTGCTGGACGAGCTGCTCAGCCAGCCCGCGACCACCCGGGAGGGCGAGTACTACGAGGCCGTCGAGGCGCGGAACATCCCGGGCTGCGTGCAGCGGCCGCGGGTGCCGTTCTACGTGGCGGCGACCGGCCCGCGCGGGCTGCGGCTGGTGGCCGAGTACGGGCAGGGCTGGGTGACGTACGGCGACCCGCGCGGCCCGGCGGACGTGCCGGCCGACCAGGCGCCGGCCGTGGTCGCCGGGCAGCTGGCGAAGCTGCGGACCGCCTGCGAGCAGCGCGGCCGGGACGTCGCCGAGCTGGAGAAGGTCCTGCTGCAGGGCTCGACCGCGGAGCGGCCGCTGGCCTCGCTGGACGCCTTCGTCGACTGGGCCGGCACCTACCGGGAGCTCGGCATCACCGAACTGGTGATCCACTGGCCGGTCCCCGACTCGATCTTCGAGAACGACCTCGCGGTCTTCGAACGGATCGCCACCGAGGGCCTGGCCCAGCTGGGCTGAGCGCCCGCCGCCGTCCGCGGGCGACGACCGCCCGGTGGTCGCCCGCGGACGGGCCCTGGTTCCGCTCCGGGATGCCGCTCGTGTCGCGCGAACGGCCGGGCGCGCGACGCTGGAAGGAGCAGCCGGTTGCCGGACCGGCGGTGGATCTAGGAGGTGGCCGTGATGTACGCACGGTTGAGCACCTACCAGAGCGGCCCCATCCCCCCGCACGTCGATCTGGCCGAGGGCAGCGCGCCAGCGCTGCGCCAGGTGCGGCAGTTGCCCGGGTTCTGCGGCGCCTACTTCCTGACGGACCGGGCCAGCGGCCGGGAGATCGTGCTGAGCCTGTGGAAGGACGAGGAGTCCATGTGGGCCAGTGAGGCGAAGGCTGCCCAGATCCGTGCCGAGAGCGCGGCGCGCGAGCAGCAGCAGATCATCAGTGTCGATCACTTCGAGGTCGGCTTCGCGCACCTGGAGGACTGACCCCCGTCTCCGGGATCAGCGCAGGGCCACGAAGGTGGCCCCCGCCACGGCGGCCCCGAGCGCCGTGCCGACCAGGACCTGGCCGAGGGTGTGGTCCCGCAGCTTCACCCGGGACCAGCCGACCACCGCGACCAGCGGGTACAGCGCGAGCAGCCACGGCCCGTAACTCAGTGCCAGGATCACGACGGCGCCCGAGGAGACCGCCGTGTGCACGCTGACCTTCCAGAACGTGGTGATCGCCAGGATCGCGGCCAGCGCGGCCAGCATCGCGGCGACCAGCGCGACCAGTGCCGCAGGGGCGTGGCAGATCAGCATCAGCGACATCCCGCACAGCACCGAGGCCATGATCAGCGGTATCACCACCAGCCGGTCCTGCCGCCGCCGGACGTGCCGGTCACCCCAGTGCCCGCGCCGCTCGCCGGCCTTGATCAGCAGGATCGGGATCACCCCGGAGAACAGCGCGGCCTCGACGCCCCAGGCCACCCCTGGCAGCCGGCCCGCGTGCCAGCCCACCAGCAGGGTGACCGCGATGATCCAGTTCTTCGGCTCCAGACCGTCGGTGATCAGCCGGGCCGGCCGGGACTCGACGGCGACGGCGGGCGTGGGACGGGTGGGGGCGGTGGTCACGGGATGTCCTGGGGTTCGGCGTGAGCATGGGTGTGGGCGAAGGCGTCGGCGGTGGGCGAGCGGTAGGCCTCCGCGAGGCGGCACAGCCGGCGGGTCTCGGTCTCGAAGTCGAGTTCCGCGAACCCGCCCGCGGCCGGCTGCGCGGGCACGCCGACCGGCGCCCGGCCGGCCAGCCGGTCGGACCGGGCCGCTCGCAGCCAGAGCGCTTCGGTCATCGCGTCCAGCGGCTCACCGCTCAGCCCGGTCCGCGCTGCCGCTTGCCGGGCCCGCTCGCGCAGCCCGTCGGGGGCGTGCGGGGCGAGCACCAGCTCGGCGTCCCGGATCTCGATCACCAACCGGTGCAGCCGCACCCGCGGCCCGCGGCCGAGTTCCGCGGTCAGCACCACCTCGGGCACGGCTCCGGTGAGCGAGGTCCACAGCCCGCCGAGCCGCCGGGCGGTGCGCCGGTCGCGCAGCCCGCGCCACGCCACGCCGACCGCGGGGACCGAGTTGCCGACCACGATCAGCGCGATGGCCGACCACTCGATGCCGTAGAGGACGGCGGAGCCCACGAACATCGGCCGGTCGAAGAGGTGCAGCACCACCTGGCAGAGCCGCAGCACCGCGTAGACCACGCCGGCCGCGGTGCCGGCGCCCAGGATCCGCAGGCCGACGCCCAGCCAGCCGACCCCGGCCCTGGTCCCGTACGTCCAGAAGAGCCAGCTGGCGACCAGCATCGAGCCGCCCAGGTAGCCGGTGAAGATCAGCGCGTAGCAGGCGGCCGGGACGGAGCCTGGGTAGGCCAGGTAGAAGTCGGTGACCTCGGTCGGCTGGTGCAGCAGACTGAACGTTCCTGCCAGCCCCGCCGAGGCGACGAGCACGGCGGTCCGCAACGGTGCGCGCAGCCGGGCCGCCAGCTCGGGCCGGGAGATGTCGGCGACGAAGGTCAGCACCGCACCGCAGGCGATGATGCCGACCACGTGCTTGATCGGCACGGTCAGGTTGTGGACGTGGCTGACCCGGTCGATCCAGGCGGTCAGCGCGGGCAGGCCGAGGGTGATCGCGACCGTGAGCCCGGCGAACGCGGTCCACAGCGAGCGCTGGCGCGGGGTCCGGACGGCGGCGGGCAGGCGCCAGCAGGTGACCACCCAGAGCATGACGATGACGGCGAGCTTGGCGGGTGTCACGAGCTGCGCACCGGGTGCCCGAAGGCGTCGTCGAGGCGGGCCAGTACGTCGGCGGAGTCCCGGGCGTCCGGGTACGGGGCGGTGGCCCGGGTGACGCGCTCCAGGATCAGGGTGGCCAGCGCCTCGGCCTCGCTCTCCTGACGGCTGCTGTAGCCGTCGCGGGCGAGCAGGGCGAGCACCCGGTCGGTGGCCAGGCCGAGCTCCTGGTCGGCGACCCGGTCGGCGGCCACGGCCAGCGCGGCCTTCGGGTCGTGAGCGGGCGCAGTGGTTTCGGCAGGGGCGTCGGCAGGCGTCCCGGCGGCGTCGGGGGCCGGGGTGAGCGGGCCGACGTCGGGCGTCAGATGGCCGAGCAGCATGTGCGAGATCTCGTGCAGGACGATCTGGGTCTTCAGGATGGGTTCGGCCGCGGCGTCGTAGAACACCAGGTCGGCGCGGTCGGTGCCGAGCCAGAGCCCGCACGGCAGGTCCACCTCGCCGGGGTTGGCCACCGGCACCAGGTGCAGCGGGCGGCCACGCTGGTCGGCGATGTGGCGGCAGAACTCGGTGAGGTCGAAGGGACGCGGCACGGTCGGTCGGTCGGCCAAGGCGGCGAGGTCGGCGCGCGCCTGTCTTCGCCACTTCATGGAGGCCCTGTTCCTCTGGGAGTCGCCTGGTGCGCCGCGCCCGCACGGCCCGGCCGCGGGTGGACGGGAGTAGCCGGCGTGTCACGGATCGACGAGTAGCTTAGACGGCCGGTGCCACGGCCCCCACCCCGCTACTCACCGCGCTAGTCACCGCGCTGCTCGACCCGCTGGCGGCCACGCCGGGCCAGGTTCACCTCGGGCAGACCCTCGATCTTGCGGACCTGGTCGACGATGGTGCGCAGGCCCTGGAGCGCTCGCGGCGAGAGGCCGGCCAATCGGAAGGCGACGGCACGGATGTTGCTGTCGGCCAGCATGTCGGCCAGCTCGTCGGTGGGAGCCGCGGAGGCCGCTGGGGCGACCGTGGGGGCGGCCGGGGGGACGGCCGTCGGGGGGACCACCGCCATCGCGGCGGGCATGGCGCCCGGAATCCGCGCGGGATCGGCGGCCCGGAGGTCCGCCTTGAGCTCGCAGAGCCGCTCGTCCACCCGCTCGGCGACCGTGTCGTCCAGGAAGTAGGCCGCCGGGACGCCGAAGAAGGCCGCGATCGCCTCCAGGGTGTTGACCGTGGGGTTGGTCTTGGCCCCGGTCCGGATCTGCTGGAGCGTGCCGTGCGAGACCGTGGGGCCGCCGGGCGCGGCCTGCTGCTTGATCGCCTGCGCGACCTCGTGGTAGCTGAACGGTCCGCGGTGCGCCGGGTGGATCTCCCGGAAGAGGTGGTCGAGCTTCTCCGCGAGGGTGCGTCGGCCGGGTGCGGGCCGGATGCCCATCGACTCAGCCATCGGAATCACCGTTCCTCGTCCGCGAAGCTCCAGGGGGTTCTGTTCGAATCATCCCAGTATCCACTCAAATGGATGTCGGATCTGACTGAACCGCCTTGTTTCATCCACGGTTGACAGCCCCCGGTGGGGTCAGCGTATGTTCAAGCGCACCGTCCAACAAAATAGACGGCAGCCGGCGGCACACGGTCACACGGGGGTTGACCGCGTGCCGCCGGCGCTGTTTCCGGGCCTGTTTCCGGGCCCGCTTCCGGGCCTGTCCACCTGGCCGACCGCACCTGCGAGGATGGATGGGTGACCCAGGCTGCCCCGCGCCCCCGACTGATCGCCACCGACCTCGACGGCACCCTGCTGTGCCGCGACGGCATGGTGTCCGAACGGACCGCCGCCGCACTCGGCGCGGCCGAGGAGACCGGGCTGCAGGTCGTCTTCGTGACCGGCCGGCCACCGCGCTGGATGCAGCACCTCGGCCCGCACATCGGTGACCACGGGGTGGCGATCTGCTCCAACGGCAGCGTGGTCTTCGACGTCCAGCGTCGAGTGGCGCTGGAGAGCTTCCCACTGCCGGTCGCGGAGGCTCGCAAGGTGATCGGGCTGCTGCGCGAGCGGCTGCCCGGCACGGCGTTCGCCTTCGAGTGCCCACTCGGGTTCGCCCGGGAGCCGGAGTACCAGGTGCCGATGTGGGGAGCCGAGGAGGACCACCCGGTCGGGCCCGCCGAGGAGCTGCTGACCGACGGCCGGGTGCAGGACACCTACAAGGTGCTGGCCAAGCACCCCGATCTGGATCCCGACCGCTTCCTCGGCGAGGCCCGTGCCGCGGCCGGCCCGCTGGCCGAGATCACCCGTTCCAGTCCGATATCCCTGCTGGAGATCAGCGCGCCGGGTGTCACCAAGGCCAGCACGCTGGCCCGGTGGTGCGCCGAGCAGGGCATCGACCGCAGTGCGGTGGTCGCCTTCGGCGACATGCCCAACGACCTGGAGATGCTGGCCTGGGCCGGTACCGGGTACGCCGTCGCCAACGCCCACCCCGAGGTCCTCGCCGCGGTCGCCCAGCACACCGTCAGCAACGACGACGACGGCGTGGCCCGGGTGATCGAGGATCTGATCGGCCGCCGGGCCGGCTGAGCGCCTCCGCCACCTACTGTCCTTCTACCCTCCTCACACTTCCCTCCTCCTCACGCCTCCCGACCCAACCCCGTCAGCCGAAGCGGCCGTTGACGTAGTCGGCGGTGCGGTGGTCGACCGGGTCGGTGAAGAGCCGCTCGGTCGGACCGGCCTCGACGATCCGGCCCGGCGTGTCGTGACTCGCCAGGAAGAACGCGCAGGACTGTTAAACCCGCTGTGCCTGCCGTATGTTGTGGGTGACGATGACCACGGTGAGCCGCCCGCGCAGCTCGGCGATGGTCTCCTCCATCCGGCGGGTCGAGGTCGGATCCAGCGCCGAACAGGGCTCATCCATCAGCAGCACGTCCGGCGAGACGGCCAACGAGCGGGCGATGCACAGCCGTTGCTGCTGACCGCCGGAGAGCGCGCCACCGGGGGTGTGCAGCCGGCCACTGACCTCGTGCCACAGACCCGCGCGCCGCAGGCTGCTCTCCACCAGGTGCTCGCGGTGCTCGCGGTGCTCGCGGGAGACCCGGATCCCGGCCAGCTTGAGGCCGCTGGCCACGTTGTCCGCGACCGACATCGCGGGGAACGGGTTGGGCCGTTGGCAGACCATCCCGATCCGGCGCCGCACCTCGGCCGGGCGGCGGCCGTGCGCGTAGACGTCCTCCCCGTCCAGCAGGACCTCACCGGCGAGTTGGGCGCCGCGCACCATCTCGTGCATCCGGTTCAGGGTCCACAGGAAGGTGGACTTGCCGCAGCCGGACGGCCCGATCAGCGCGGTCACCTCACCGGCCGCCATGGTGAGCGAGACCCGGTCGAGCACCTTGCGGGCGCCGAACCACGCGGAGACGTCCCGGGTCACCAGGCCGGCCAGCCGGGCGGCCCCCGGATCGCTCGCCCCGGCTGCCCCAACCTCCCGGCCGCGGGGTCCGCGGCGGTCGGCTGGACCGGCAGCGGCAGCGGCAGCGGCAGCGGCAGGGTGACGGTGCTGGCAGCGGGGACCTCGGGCTCGTCGGCGGCGGCGGGCTGGTCGTGCGGGTGGCTGGTCATCGGCGGTCCTTCCGGGCACTGGTACGGGCGGTGCGGGCGCGGCGGCATCGGCGGGCCGGCATGCGAGCGGGCGGGCGGGCGGGCATCCAAGCGGACGGCCCGCCATGCGAACGAACGGACCCACGAGGGGGCGGACGTCGACAGCGGACGTCAATAGAGGTTCGGCAGCAGCGCGGCGGCGTTCTCGTAGACCGCCCAGAGCAGCGCGGCGACCACCGGGACCGACGCCAAGTACGCCGCCCGTCGCTGCCGACTACGGGCCGCGACCGTCGCCGCCAGCACCGCGCCGAACAGCGCGAGCGCCCAGAGCTCGAGCGCGGCCAGCGCGCCGGCGTCCACCGCCAACGCGTGGTCGGCCGGGAGCAGGGCCGGCCGGCCGTACGGGTTGTCCTGGGCCGGGCCGTCCAGCCGCGCGCCGACCAGCACGTGCCGGTGGGGATCCAGCCCGAGTCGCTGGTGGTCAGCACCAGCCGGGCCGGAGCCGCCGGGTCACGGATCGGATGGCTCCCGTCCCCGTACGCGTTGACGGTGTAACTGAACCTGCCCTGGCCGGTGGTGGCGTAGATCTTGTCGCCCAACCACAGCGCGGCGAGCCGCCCGAACGGCGCGCCGAACGCCGTGCCACGCCCGAACAGCACCGCTGTCCCCTGCTGACCGGGCAGCGCGGTGTCCCTGCGGTGGCCGGGGCCACGCGGCGGCCGAGCCGATCGGACGGAAGTCGATCTGGATGCCCTGGGTCGAGACGTCGGTGCGCCACTTGTCGAGCGCCGGTCCCGCCCACGACGAACCGTCGGCGCTCAGCGAGGTGTCCGCGACCGCCTGCGGCCCGGCCAGCAGCAGGACCGGAAAGGCCAGCAGCAGGACGAGGGCACGCAGGGCCCGGCGACGGCGGGCGGGGGCCCAGGGCATGGCGGTTCCTCCGATACGAGGGGCGGGTGGCGGCGTTGCCGCGGACGTGAGCGGGCCGGCGGGTCTCATCTGCCGCCCTCCTGCCGGCTGATCGCGCGACGCTGGCGCCGGGTCAACTCGCCCGGCCGGCGGCCACCGAGCAGCCGGGCGGCCACGAAGAGGACCAGCACCAGCGCCATCAGGGTCAGCCCGGCGGCGGAACCACGCGCGATCACGTCCGGGTAGGGCTGCCGGACGTAGTTCCAGACGTAGCGCGGCAGACTGACCTGGTGACCAGTGAACGGGTCGGCGTTCAACCGGGCGGTGAAGCCGGCCGTGAGCAGCACCGGCGAGGTCTCGCCGACCCCGCGCGCCACGCCCAGGATCACCGCGGTCGCCAGCCCCGGGCGGGCGGTGGGCAGCACGACGTTCCAGACCGTGCGCCACTGACTGCCGCCGAGCGCGTAGGAGGCCTCCCGCAGCGTTCCCGGAACCAGCCGGATCACCACCTCGGCGGCGCGGGTGACGATCGGCGTCATCATCACGGTGAGCGCCAGCGAGGCGGCGAAGCCGCTCGACTCGACGCCCAGGGTCAGGATCACCACCCCGAGCACGAAGAGCCCGGCCACCATGGACGGCAGCGCGGTCATCGCCTCCACCAGGGTCCGGACCGGGCGGGCCGTCCGGCCGCCGACCTCGGAGAGGAAGACCGCCGTGGCGATCCCCAGCGGCACCGCGAACAGGGTGGCCAGGCCGGGCTGTTCGAGCGAGCCGACCACGGCGTGCAGCACCCCACCGGAGGGGGTCGGCGAGAGCGCCGAGGTGTGCTTCATGGTCTGGGTGAAGAAGTTGCCGTGGGTGACGGCGGGCAGCCCGCGCATCGTCACGAAGACGAGCTGCTCGACGATCAGCACGACCAGCAGCAACCCGGCGCTCCAGGCCACTACTGTGACCAGCCGCTCCCGCACGGTCAGCCGGTCCCACTGCAGGCTGCCGAGCGCGTAGCAGAAGGCCAGGAAGAGCAGGTACCAGCAGAACAGGAAGCCCTGCGCGCCGCTGAGCGGCAGCAGCCGCTCGTAGAGCAGCCAGTCCAACGCCAGCGAGCCGACCGCCGCGCCGACCAGGATGGCGACCTCCGGGCCGGTGACACCGCCGAGGCGCCGGCGGTGCTCCGGTGGCGCGGCCGGGCCCAGCGCCGGCACCGCCGCGGGCAGGTCCAGGGTGGTCATCGGGGCTTCCCTTCGGAGTCGGACCAGCGGGGTGGTGATGCGGAGGGGCCGGGCGCGGGTTGCGCGGCGGGGGCTGACGGGTTGGCCGGCATGGGAGGGGCGGTCATGGTCGGTCCGGTCATGGTCAGTCCGCCGTCGCGGCGCCGGAGCGGGAGCGGCCGACCACCACGCCCGCCAGCACGTTCACCAGCAGGGTGAGCCCGAAGAGCACCAGGCCGGCGGCCATCAGCGCGGAGAGCGAGAGGCCGTCCGACGCACTGAAGCGCAGCGCGATCAGGGCGGAGATCGAGTTGGCGCCGTTCTCCAGCACATGACCGGTGATCCTGAAGGCCGGAGAGATGATCACCGCGACGGCGATGGTCTCCCCCATCGCCCGCCCGAAACCCAGCATCACCGCGCCGATCATCCCGCCCCGGCTGAACGGCAGCACCACCGTGCGGACCATCCCCCACCTGGTGCCGCCCAGCGCGTACGCCCCTCGCGCTCGCCCTGCGGCGCCTGGAGAACACCTCACGGCTGAGCGAGGTGATGATCGGCGTGATCATCAGGGCCACCACCAGCCCGGCGATGAAGGTCGAGGAGGTGTAGGAGGTCCCGATGTCACCGGTGGTCACCTTGAAGAACGGGACGACACCGCCCAGGTGGAGCGCCAACCAGCTGACCAGGCCGACGATTCGCGGTTGCAGGAAGAAGAACCCCCACAGCCCGTACACGATGCTCGGGATCGCGGCCATCAGGTCCACCAGGGAGACCAGCGGCCCACGCAATCGGGCCGGCGCGTACTCCGAGATGAAGACCGCCGCGGTGAGCGAGACCGGCACGGCGAAGCAGCGCGCGACCACCGCGATCAGCACACCGTCCGGAAGCACCGCGGCGATGCCGAAGGTGCGCGCCTCGGTGCGCCAGCGCTGCTCGGTGAGGAACGACCACCGGGTGACCCGTAGTGCCTCGATACCGCGGAGCAGCAGGAAGAAGGCGATCAGACCCGTGATCGCGAAGACCGAGAGTCCGGCCGCCCGCAACAGCCCGCGGAAGACCCGGTCACCGGCGGTGGCGGGTGCGGTGAGGGTTCGCGGGCGGTCGCTGTCAGCGTCGGTGTCACCGTCGGTTCGGCCGAGGTGGGAGCCGGGCCCGGCGTCGGGAGCGGCGGTCGCGGGAGCGCCTGCCGCATCCCGCACCGGGATGCGGACGGTGTCGGCCGTGGGGTCCACCGCGGTGCTGGTGGCAGGAAAGATCCCGGCGAGAAGGGAACCCCCCTCCGGTACGGAGGGTTCGGAACCAGGACCGGGCAGACGTCCGGGTCCAGGGTCGGCTCCGGCTCCGGGCTCGGCGGGCGGCACAGGCTGCTCAGGTTTCATGGGTGATCGGCTCTCCGGCTCGGACGGGGTGGGCTTCTCCTGTGGCGCGGGGGCAGCGGCCGGGGCGCGGCCATCGCGCCGCGCGCGGGGCGTTCAGCCGCCGCCGACCGTCCTGCGCAGGCGGGCCACCAGCCGACCTCCGGCAGCCGGACCGCTCAGCAGGAGCACAGCCGGACCGCCGAACGAGCGAATGGTGGGGTGACGGTCGCGCGAATGGATCCACGGATTCCCGTGACCCCATTCGTCCATGAGCACATGACCTCTGACGGCCAGCCAGGTGTACGAGGCCCCAACCGGGCCCCGCCGGGGAGTGCGGCCCAAGCGACCGATCCCCACTCGCGTTCGGCGAGCCGCGCGCCGGTCGGCCGCACGGACGACCGGCCGGGAGTGCGGCGCCGCCGCCACCCGCCGAACGCCGCCGCGGCCTTCCGCCGGTACTCATGTCGGCACCGTAGACGGGTCAGCCGTAGTCGAACCACCCAGCGAGGTCCCGTCTTTGGGGTGGAGCCAACACCACTACGAAGACGGGCCCCTGGGGGAATGACCAGCCGACCCGGCGGGCCGATGCTGGTGTTCGTCAGTGGAGCACCAGCAGCTCCAGATCAGCTCGCTGACTGGTAGTCAGCAATGATTTCGAGGGCGGACTCACCATGAACGCTCGACACGCTCTGCACAGCCCCGGCCTCCGCCGTGGCCTGGCCGCCACCGCCCTCGGCGCGGCGGCCTGGTCCTGGTGGGCGCTGGACTCGGCGCCCTATCCGTACGCGCAGCGCCGCCTGCTCGACCTGCGGCTGCCGTTCCTCACCCAGCAGCGCCTGGAGTGCCTGCTGGAACTCCGTCCCGGTCAGCGGGTGTTGGAGATCGGCCCGGGTACGGGACTGCAGTCGCTCCGGATCGCTCCCCGGCTGGGCCCGGGCGGGCGGCTCGACATCGTGGACATCCAGCAGGAGATGCTGGACCACGTGATGCTCCGAGCCGGGCGGCTGGGGATCGACACCATCGTGCCGACCTGCGCGGACGCGCACGCGTTGCCCTTCCCGGACGAGGTCTTCGATGCCGCCTACCTGGTGACCGCGCTGGGCGAGATCCCCGATCCCGGGGTGGCACTGGCCGAGCTGCGCCGGGTGGTGCGCCCCGAGGGACGAGTGGTGGTGGGTGAGTTCTTCGACCGGCACCAGATCAGGCGCAGCACGCTGGCGCGTCGGGCGAACGCCGCGGGGATGCATGTCACGCGCCTGCTGGGCCCGCCCTTCGCCTACTACGCGCTGCTCCGCCCCTGCGGCTCCACGCACGGGGGATCACCCCCCGAGGCCACCGGGCCCCCCGCAACGAGGTCATTTGCGGCGCTGGAGGCCTTTTCCGGCAGGGGAGTTGGGACACCCAGCGGGGCGCCGGGGTGACGACACACGGTTCACCGGTCGGCCTGCGAAGTCGGCGACCAGCGAGCGGGAAGCAGCGTACCGGGTCTGGGTGACCGAGCACTCGGCGGCCGGTACGCGGCGAAACGCGACCGGGCCCACTCAGATGGTGGGCCCGGGGTGGGGCAGCTGGTCCCGGTAGGGCCGGGCCGGGGTCAGCTGCCGGCGGTGAAGGTCAGCGAAGCGGTCCCGGCGTGCTGGCCGGCCACGAGGAAGGAGGTGTTCAGCTGAGCGTCGGCGTACTGCGCGCCTTGCGGGTCCACCTCCAGGTCGGAGGCCTGCATGGTCTGGGTCTTCCCACTGACCGCGATGTTGATGTTGCCGACCGGGTCCAGCAGGTTCACCGGAGTCGTCCCACCCAGCGGCACACCGGTGATCGCCCAGTTGTCGACACTGAAGGCCAGCTTGGCGAACACCACGGTCCGCCCGGTCCTGGCACTCACCAGCAGGAGGTTTCCCCCCACCTGGATGTTTCCGTAGTACCCGGGGACGTCCGCCGAGCCGCCGGTCACCGGGAAGCTCGCGGAGAAGCCGGTGCTGCTGCTGTAGCCCGTGGTCGCACCAGGAAGCGCGATCGCGACGATGCCGGCCGAGAGTGACTGCTGGAGGAAGGCGCCATCCTCCTGCAGCACCAGACTGCCGGTCGGCGCAGTGGTGGTGGTAGCAGTCGAAGCCGAAACGGCGGCGAAGGCCGTGCCACCGAGACCGGGGACGGCGAGGGCGGCGGCTATCACGACGGCGGACACGGCGAGACTCGTCGATCGCCGGGCCCGGCCGGGTGCTACGCGGGGGGAGGTAGGCGGACCAGCGCCAGGTACGGCCCTGATCCTGGCTCAGCGTGTAACGGAGGGACCCCCGTTCGATCAGCAACTCACGGAGTGCGGCGACCAGTTCGAGTTCGCCGCGACAGAACCGCGCGGAGACCGCAAGCCGGCGGCCGTCGCCGGCCGCGAGCGACCAGCCGACCTTGCGGTCCGCCCCCTGGACGGCGAGCAACCGGGGCCCGCGCTGCGGCGCGCGTGGGTCAGACATCGTCGGACGTTCTCAGTGAGGAGGCTCCAGCCGGCCCGGCGGGGGTGGCAGGACCGACGTCCGGCGGGGCGGTGGTGGGGCTGGGCGCGGAGATGGGAGAGGGCGGCTGGGAGAGGGAAGGGGAAGGGACGGCAAGGGGAGCATGGCGAGTGGCGGGCCACCGTTGACCGCGACCGTCGGGGTCGTGTTCCGGCTGGCGCCCCAAGAGGGCGACGAAGCGACGGAAGGCGTTCTGGCAGGTCGCGTACCGCTCGTAGGCGCGGTTGGAGCGGGCGTCGGGCAGCCCGCGTGGGCCCGGGACCACCCAGATCCAGCCGATGCCGTCTCGGACGTGGGTGATCCGTGCCGTCAACTCAGCTGCCGAACGGCGCAATTCGTCAAAGCTGCGGGCGGCCTCGGTCGACGCTCGTAGACCGCCGAGGAGACCGCGACAATCCGGCCGTTCGGCGCCTTGAGCTGCCACTGGTAGCGCCCGTTGGCCGCCCGTTCGGTCTGGAACCCGCCACGAATGCCGTCGGCGCCCGCTTGCCCCCGGCCATTCGGCCCACTGCCGTCTCCCGTCCGATTCCACGCGGCGTCGCACGGCGAGGGACCCGTGACCACCGCGTAGAGATCCTGTGCTCGCGTTCCAACGGCCCCACGCTAGGTGGCCGGAGCCGGACACCGATAGGGCCGATACCGGCGTGGGAGGTCTGTTGGCCCGGAAGTTCTCTCCCGTTAGCGTCGATTGATGGTTCAACTTCTGTGGGGGCCAGGCGAGATGACGGAACAGGGCAGGTAGCGCCGGTGACCACGGCACTGCCGGGGCGGCTGGCCGATAGCGCCCCGAGGGGACGGCCTCCGGGGCCGGTTACACCGTCGTGACGCCAGACGAACAGATTACGGATCTCATGCTGACAGGCTTCTCTCATCGCACAGAGCGGCAGGCAGCCAGAACGGGCGCACCGAACCGGGGGACGGCAGGGCGGCTCGCAGCGAGCACATTCGAATCAGGTCCGCCACATCCGGGGGAAAGACTCATGGCCATCCGTCGCCGCCGCAACACCGCAACCGCCATCGCACTCACCGCTGCACTGACCACCGGCACCGCCCTGCTGCTGACCGCCTGCGGTCCGGACACCCCGACCGCCTCGGCCGGCGCCGGCAGCAGCGCCTCGGCCGTCCCGTCCGGCGCGCCGAGCGCCGCCGCCAGCACCGCTCCGGTGCCGGTGTCCGCCCAGCCCTCCACCGTGCCGACCGCCCCGGCCCAGCCGACCGGCGCTCCCAGCAGCGCCGGCACCAAGCCGACCGGTAACGGCTCCTCGGGCGGCGCCTCCGGCGGCAAGCCGAGCAGCACGCCCACCTCCTCCGCCCCCGCGCCCAGCACGCCCGCGAACGGCACCGGGGGCAGCTCACTGACCATCAGCAACGGCACCCAGTACGTGCTGATGAACGGCACCTCGGTGAACTTCGGCACCATCGTCCGTGACCTGGCCTGGTCGCCGGACGGCAGCAAGGCGGCCTTCATCGACGGCTCGGGCAACCTGGACATCGCCAACCCGAACGGCAGCGGCCGGGTGACCGTGGCCAAGAACCCCGGCGGTCAGGCCTGGTCCCACCCGACCTGGCAGGTCGCGCCGGCCGACTCGTCGGACCGCCTGCCCGCCAAGAACAACATCTTCTTCGTGTCCGGCCAGGGCGCGGCCGCCGTCCTGATGACCGTGCCGGCCACCAGTGTCAACGCCGGCCCGACCCAGCTGCCGCTGGGCGCGTACTCCTCCGACGTCCCGGAGCCGAACCCGGTCAACGGGAACTCCTGGGTGAACGGCGGCGGCGAGGCGGCCGAGGGCAGCAGCGTCTACCAGAACACCAACGGCGACGTCTACATCCGGGACGACTACCTGCGCCAGCAGGGCGGTGTGCTGACCCCGGGCTCCGAGCCCGCGCTGTCGCCCGACGGCAGCGAGGTCGTCTTCGTCCGTTCCGTCGATGGCCACGACCACCTCTTCGAGCAGGGCCTGCACAGCTCGGGGCAGGCCGCCAAGGACCTCACCCCGAACGCGACCACGGACTACACTGAGCCGGCCTGGTCCCCCGACGGCAAGACGATCGCCGTCCGGACCCCGCACGGCATCTCGACCCTCCCGGCCAACGGCTCCGCCGCGCCGACCCAGGTCTCGACCTCCACCGGCCTGCCCGCCTACCGGGGCTGATCCGGCGGACACCGGACCAGCGGCCAGCGGCCAGCGGCCAGCTGGCCGGACGGACAGCACACCGAGCGGCTCGGCCGGGCGCACCGTCAGTCGGCAGACTGACCGGGCGCCCGGCCGAGCCGCTCGAGTTCGGCCCGCAGTTCGTCCAGGTGCGCGTACGCCGTGTCGTGCGGCAGGAACTCCACCACGTCGAGGAACCGGAACAGCACCCGGGTGTCGGTGACCGCGAACTCGTAGTCGCCGAAGCCCACCACCGCGCCCAGCGCACCGCGGACCGCGCCCCGGGCCACGTGCGCGGTCAGCTCGTCCGGCTGCGCGGCCGACATCCCGCGCCGGGCGTTCGGCCGGGCCAGGTAGGGGCACACCATCGAGGCGTAGAGCATGCAAGCCCGGTGGCCCGGCCCCTCCAGGGTCGGCGCGAGGTTGCGGTAGGGCCGCCCGGCAGCCAGCGCCTCGCCGATCGCGGTGCTCTCGGCCGCACCCACCACCCGCCACACCGGCCCCTTGGGCATCAAGGTGTTGCAGACAGAGCAGAGTCTCCCCCGCGCGCAGTCGGCGCTCCGCCCGTAATCAGTGAGCGCGAACCGCGGCTCACCCTCCTCCCACGGGGTGATCGCGGGCACGGGGTAGCCACGCGGGTCGCGGGGCCTGCTCTGGATGGTCGTCGGCATCGGGACAGCGTCGAATCGCACACCCCATCCCTATCAGGCGGCGCCCCGAACGCATCCCCCGGCGGCAGGTCCCACGGACGGCGAGGTGGTGGGCGGACTCGGAGCAGGCGAGGTGGCGGGCGGACTCGACGCCGGGGCGGCGGGAGTTCTTGCCAGTGCCCACCTGTCTGTTCTATAAGTAATAGAGCAGACAGACAGTAGGAGCCGCCGTGATCCTCAGCCTCGACCTGACCAGCCAGGTCCCGATCTACCAGCAGATCCGGGACCGGGTCGTGGAGGCGATCGCCACGGGGGTGCTCGCCGAGGGCAGTCCGCTGCCGTCCACCCGGCAGCTCGCCGGGGACCTCGGCATCAACTTCCACACCGTCAACAAGGCCTACGACCTGTTGCGCCAGGAAGGGCTCCTGCTGCTCAACCGCAAGAGCGGGGCGGTGGTCCAGCGCGCCCCCGCCTCCGGGCCACCGGGACCGGGGTTCGCCGACGAGTGGTCGGCCCGCCTGCGCACCCTGCTGGCCGAGGCGACGGCCCAGGGCCTCGATGCCAAGGCCGTCCTGACGGCCTGCCAGGGAACGGTCGACTCGTTCGGAGTGCGGCCGCCCGACCGGGAAGTGCGAGACCGAGGGGGAGAACCGGCATGACGACCGGGCTGTTACTGATCAATGGAGTGCTTCCACTGCTGGTCCTGCTGCCTGCCTGGCTGGCGCCCTCGCTCAGCGGGCCGACCCTGGCGTTCGGGGTCCGGGTGCCGGCCGCCCACGCGGCGGCGCCGGTGATCGCCGAGCAGCGTCGGGCGTACCGCCGATGGGTGACGCTCGGCGGCGCCGCGCTGGTGCCGCTCGCGCTGGCGCTGTCCGCCGTGGCCACCGGCACCGTGCTGCGCACGGTGGGGCCGCTCGCCGCGGTCGCGGTCTGCCTCGCCGGCTACCTACGGGCCAACCGGGCGATCCGCGCGGTGAAGCAGCGGGAGGACTGGTACCGCGGGCTGCGGCAGGCCGTGGTCACGGACACCACGCTGCGCACCCGCCCGGAGCCCTTCCCGTGGCCCTGGGCGGCACCGGCCGCACTCGTCCTGGCGATCGGCACGGCGCTCGGGATCGCCCGCTACCCCTCGCTGCCGGACCGCCTGCCGATGCACTTCAACGGCCCCGGTCACGCCGACCGCTTCGCCGCGACGTCGGTCGGTACGGCCTTCGCGCCGGTCTTCGCCCAGGCCGCGACGCTCGGGCTGCT
Organism: Kitasatospora sp. NPDC024654; assembly: GCF_055559155.1. Taxonomy (NCBI): domain Bacteria; kingdom Bacillati; phylum Actinomycetota; class Actinomycetes; order Kitasatosporales; family Streptomycetaceae; genus Kitasatospora; species Kitasatospora sp. NPDC024654. The sequence continues at coordinate 3,247 of NZ_JBVHLF010000041.1, read as the reverse complement.
GCTGGCGGTGACCTGGTTCGCGTTCCGGTCCCGCGCCGACCTGGACCCGGCCCGCCCCGGCATCACCGCCCACCAGCACCGCGGCTTCATCCGGCGGACGGCGATCTCGGTGCTGCTGCTCACCGCCTGCGCCAACCTGTCGTTCCTGGCCGCGGCCTGGCAGATCTGGAACGGCGACCGGACGCTCACCCTGCTCCCGGTGCTCGCACCCGTGACGGTCGGCCTGACCCTGGTGATCGGCGTCGCGGTCCGGACCGGCCGGAACGGCAGCCGGCTCCCGGCCCGCCCGACCCCGGGGACCACGGAGCCGAAGGAGAGCGACGAGGTGCACCAGGACGACGACCGCCTCTGGCGGGCCGGCGGGCTCTTCTACGTCAACCGTCAGGACGGCGCGGTCTTCGTGCCCAAGCGGTTCGGGGTCGGCTGGACGGTCAACTTCGGCAACCCGCGCTCGGCCGGGTTGGCCGTGCTGCTCATCGCGTTCGTGGTCCTCATGTCCCTGATCGGCCGCTGATCGCGCGGCCGCGGTCACGCCCGCGCATCCGCCCGACGCCCGGAGCCGTCCGCCCCTGGCCGCGACTCCGGGCGCCGGGCCACCCTCGTCGGGAAGACCGCCAGGACCACCCAATGCTGCCCAACAACCCATCAGCAAAGGCGAGTTGGGCAACCAACCGGAGCGGGAGGAAGCGATGCGCGAGGAAGACGAACCGGACGGCAGACCGGACGGCGACCCGGACGGCGGCAGCGGCCTCGAGGGCCTCTGGACCCCGACCGACCTGCCGACGCTCGGTCTCCCCGGCTGGCCGGGCCGGCGGGGCATGATGATCTTCTCCGGCGCCGGCTTCGCCTCCGACCGGCAGTCGCAGAGCGTGCTGCACTCCTACCTGCCCGGCACCCGGCGCCCCGGCCGCCGGCGGCGGGTCCCACCGGTCATCGTGCTCCCCCAGACCCGGGCCCCCGACCACCGTGACACCGCCCTGCTGCGGCTGCTCGCCCACGGCGACCGCCCCGAACAGGTGCGCCGGGTCGCCGAGTTCACCGAAACCGTGCTGATCGGCGGCACCCCGGTGACCGCGCTGCGGCACCACTGGAGCGATCCGCGGGTCGCCGACGCCCAATTCGGCTGGGCCGACTGCACGGTGGTCGCCGCCTCCTGGCAACACCCGCTGGACGCCGCCTTCTTCGCCGCGCTGGCCCGCCTCTGACGCCCGGGCCGGAAGAGCTCAACCGCTCACGGAAGGGCTCGACCGCTCACAACCGGGCCGACCAGTGGACCCGGGTCCCACGCCGGCCGGGCCCCGGCTCGTGCCAGGCGGCGCCGCCGAGGTTCTCGGCCCGGCGGCGCAGGTTGGCCAGCCCGCTGCGCCGCCCGCCGGCCGGCATGCCCACGCCGTCGTCGGTGACGGTCAGCAGTACCCCCGGCCGCCCGCCCCGCTCCGGCGGCTCCGGGTCGTCCGGCGACACCTCCGAGCCCGACGGCACACCCGACACCGGGTACCCCCGGTCGTCCAGGTGCACCGTGGCGTCGACCTCCACCCCGACCCGGGAGGCCCGCGCGTGCCGGGCCGTGTTGGCGAGCATCTCCCGCAGTGCGGCCAGCAGTTGACGAGCGGTGGCATCGCCGACCAGGTTCTCCACCGGCCCCACGAAGCTCATCGACGGCTTGAAGCCGAGCGCGGCCGCCGCCTGGCTGCCCTCGCGCAACACCCTGGTCCGCAGGGTGTCCGGCTCGTCGCCGTGGTCGTCGTGCTGGAGCGCGTAGATGGTGGTGCGAACCTCCTGGATGGTGGCGTCCAGCTCGTCCACCGCCGTGCCGATCCGCGCCACCACCTCGGGCTTCTCGGACCGCCGGGCCGCGCCCTCCATGAGCATCCCGGTCGCGAAGAGCCGCTGGATCACCAGGTCGTGCAGGTCCCGGGCGATCCGGTCGCGATCCTGGAAGACCGCCAGCCGCTGCTGGTCGCGCTGGCCCTCGGCGAGTCGCAGGGCCAGCGCCGCCTGCGCGGCGAAGGCCTGCGCGAGCTGCTTCTCCGTCTCGCTGAACGGCTGTGCCCCGCGCCGGCGCCAGACCGTGAGCCCGCCCAATACCCGGCCGGACGCCACCATCGGCACCGCCATCGACGGGCCGAAACTCCGCGCCTGCCGCATCACCAGCGCCGGATCGGCGGACAGGTCGTCGATGAAGACGCTCTCGCCCCCGCGCAGCCGGGCCGCGTAGCCGGTGCCGGGGATCAGCTCGCCGGTGACGTACTCGGCCGCCTCGCCCGAGGCGTGCGAGACCCGCAGGCCGCCGTCGGCGGTGGGCAGCATGATCATCCCGAGCGCCGCGTCCGCCAGCTCGCGAACCTGCTCGGCCGCCACCGCGAGCGCGCTCTGCGCGTCGTCGGTGGAGAGCAGCGCGGTGGTCAGCGCCGCCGCACCCGCGATCCAGCGTTCCCGGCGGCGGCCCTCCTCGTAGAGCCGGGCGTTCTCGATGGCGACCCCGGCCGCCGCCGCCAGCGCGTGCACCACCTGGGCGTCCTCGGGCGTGAAGCCGCCGCCGCCCTGCTTCTCGGTCAGGTAGAGGTTGCCGAAGACCTCGTCGCGGACCCGGATCGGCTCACCGAGGAAGGAGCTCATCGGCGGGTGGTGCGGCGGGAAACCGGTCGAGCGCGGGTCCTCGGCCAGGTCGGCCAGCCGGAGCGGTTCGGGGCGGTCGATCAGCGCGCCGAGGATGCCGCGCCCGGACGGCAGGTCCCCGATCTCGGCGGCCGTCCCGTCGTCGATGCCGACGTGGATGAAGTCGGCCAGGCCCTGCCGACCCGGCGCTATCACGCCGAGCGCCGCGTAGCGGGCGTCCACCAGCTCGGCGGCGCCGGAGGCGATCCGGTGCAGCGTCGCGTGCAGGTCGAGCCCGGCGCCGATCGAGACCACGGTCGCCAGCAACCGCTGCATCCGCTCGGTGACCACGGCGGCCGACTGCAGCCGCTCGGCGACCTCGGTGACCAGGGTGTCCAGGCCCAGCGAGGAGATCTCGGGCACCCGGTGCGGCACGGGTCCGACGGACGGATCGGGCGTGGTCTCCATGGGCGCGAGCCTAGTTTGATCCGTTTTGATACGAAAGTTCGCCCACCATCGGACTACCGTCCGGCGGCCCGGAGGTGCGGGCCGGGAGCGGGGGGGGGGGGGGGGGGGGGGGGGGGGGGGGGGGGGGGGGGGGGGGGGGGGGGGGGGGGGGGGGGGGGGGGGGGGGGGGGGGGGGGGGGGG
>NZ_JBVHLF010000040.1:64987-74195 GCF_055559155.1 Kitasatospora sp. NPDC024654 | reverse complement strand
ACCAACTGGCCGATCGGCTTCTTCGTGACCACGTTCACCTTCGGCAGCTACCTCCTCGCCCACGCCGTACGCTGGACACGCCGGACGTACCGCACAGGCCGGACACCGCTTCCGGCCCGAGGCACGGCCTGAACGGCCCCACCGAAACGCTTGGAACACCGAAGTGCCCTCCCTCCAACCCACCGCGGAGGAAGGGCACTTCGGCGATCCGGCTGGCGGCGAGCCGCGGCATCCCGAGCCGGTACGAGCAGGCGGACTACTCCATGTCCACCGCTTGGGCCAACTCGGTGGCCGGGCAGGGCGCGGTGACTGCGTCGGTGACGGCGAGGCAGCTCGTGCAGGTCCCGGCCAGCTCCACGGTGTGCCGCACGTCCGCGAACCCGGATTTCTCGGCCACCCGGTCCGCCCACTCCTCGACCGGACCGGAGTCCACGGCCACACTCAGCCCGCACCGGCGGCAGATCAGGTAGTGCCGGTGGTCGGGCCCCGGCCGGTAACGGAACAGCCGCTCGCCGTTCACGTCCCGGACGACATCGGCCCGGCCCGCATCCGCGAGTGCGCTGAGCGTGCGGTAGATGGTACTCAGACCCACCCGTGAACCCCTCGACAGCAGACCGGCATGCAGGACCTGAGCACTGACGAAGCCCTCGCAGCCCATCAGCGCACCCAGCACGACCAGGCGCTGCGGAGTCGGCCGCCCGATCGAAGCGAGCTCCCCCGACGCCGGCCGGCCGACCGCACTGCTTGTCTCCACCGCGCACGCCATGGGCGGGACGGGCGCGGCCACGCTGGTGTCTTTCACATTCCGCCCCGTTCCGCCGGCGCGGTCGGTAGCAGCCGAGCCGGGAGCTCGCGAACGTCACAGGGCAAGGCAGCACGCATCTGGAGTACTCCTCGGGGGACCTACGGCCCCGGCTGAAGGGGCCACTACACCCACGCTATTCGGAAACGATTTTCAAAACCAGCTCGGATGACATCGAGTTGCGCTCCCTTGCCGAAACTTGACGCGCCCAGAGCACCTCCATGCCGACCGGCGTCGACCACACCCCGAAGGAGCCGCTCCCACCAGGCACGGGCGCCTACATATGCAAGGGTCGCCATATGCTAATGTTCAGTCTTGTCAGGCACCCACCAAGGAGGTTTGCGCATGTCCGCCACCGTCGAGCACCGTCCGCACCCCGACCACGCCCACACCCACGGCGAGGGCTGCGGCCACGTGGCCGTACCGCACGGGGACCACGTCGACTACGCCCACGACAACCACCTCCACCGCGCCCACGGGGACCACGTCGACGAGTGCGCCAGCACCGAGCACGTGACCCACGAGGGCCACCAGCACGAGCACGGCCCGGACTGCGGTCACGTCGCCGTGCCGCACGGGGACCACACCGACTTCATCCACGACGGCCACCGCCACGCCGCCCACGACGGCCACTGGGACGACCACTGACCGGTCACCCTCCGCGGGCACTCGGGCACGAATAAGTGAAAGTCGTTGTCATATGCTAACTTCCGCATATGGCAACGACTTCCCCACAGGACGAGCCGAGACCCGAACTCCAAGCCGCCAGCGACCTTCTACGCGCACTGGCCGCCCCCGTCCGGGTGGGCATCGTGCGCGAGCTGGCCGACGGCGGCAAGCGCGTCCACGAACTCGTCACCGCCCTCGGCGTGAGCCAACCCCTGGTCTCCCAGCACCTGCGAGTGCTGCGGGCCGCCCGGATCGTCACCGCCCACCGCCAGGCCCGCGAGATCGAGTACACCCTCACCGACGCCCACATCGCCCACATCGTCCTGGACGCGATCCGGCACACCCAGGAGTAGCGCGCTTTTGGCATCACGACCGGCCGGCTGCCGGTGGGCGCCAGTTCCGTCAGGTGGGCGGTGGCGGTTCCGGTGATGAGCGCGGCGGCCAGACCGGACAGCACCCGTCCGATCAGCAGGGCCGTCAGGTTATCGGCGAGCAGGAACGCGGCGGTGGCGGCCAGGGCGGTGAGCAGGGCGGCGGCGGCAACCGGGCGGCGACCGCGCAGGTCGGAGAGCCCTCCGACCTCAGCAGTCCCACGACCACGGCCAAGGCGTAGACCGCGAAGGCCACGGTCACGGCCAGCGGTGAGAAGCCGAAGGCGCGCTCATACAGCGGATAAAGGGGCGTGGGCACCGTCGTCCCGGCCGTGACAGCCCAGAAGCCTCCTACGACGGCCAGGTGCCGATCCGCCGTCTGCCGCTCAGGACGTCCTCCCTTGGACCAGCGGCGGTCCTGGCCAGGGCGGGCGGAGTCGGTGACGAGGGTAGCGGGTCCGTGTGGGCTTTCACGGGCTGGAGTCCTTGCAGGTGTGCTTTTCCAGGGAAGTCAGAGGGGCTGGCCGAGTGCGACACGGCGTTGCCAGTACCGCCATCCGGCGTCGATCTGGCTGTCTGGCCAGGCCACTTCGTCCTTTTCCAGGCATTCCTGGTGGCTGGTCCAGTGGCGGAGCTCGCCTGCGGCCCGGGCGGTGAGCTGGGTCCGGCAGGCACGTTCGAGCAGGATCGCGTGCATGACCGCGTGGGCGATGTCGCGGCCGACCGCCACCAGGCCGTGTCCGGGCATCAGGCAGGCGCGGGCGTCACCGAGCTCGGTCGCCAGGGCGCGGCCCAATTCGGGGGTGCGGACGAGGTTGTCGGTGGCGGTGAACCGGGGCAGGCCGTGCTCGGCGAAGACGACGGCGTCGTGGCTGAGCGCGTGCAGCGGTTCGCCGAGCGCGCTGAAGGCGTTGACCGTCAGGGAGTGGGTGTGGAGGCTGACGCGCACATCGGACCGAGTCCGCATGATCTCGGTATGGATGTGGTACTCGAGGTGAACCCGTCCGCTCCCCTCCAGCAGCTCACCGGTCCACGAGACGAGCAGGACGCGATCGGGCGTGATCTCCTCCAGGCCCCAGCCCGCCGATTTCATCCACACGCCGCGTCCGCCGGGATCGCGGACCGCCAGGTGTCCCCACACCATGTCACCCTGCCCGGCCGCGGCCAGGGCCCGGCTGCCCAACGCGACCAGCGCGGCCGGGTCGTCGCTTTTGCCATCCGTCATGGATCGTGCTCCTCGATGTCGCATCAGGGCCCGGTATCGGGCCACCTCGTTCAACGGGACCGCCGCGTACTTGGGGCCCTCAAGGCCGCCGCCTGCGGCTCTGCTCCCGACCTTAGGAGCGGTCACGGTTTTGCGACCAGTGAAAAAAGCGCAAGTGCTATTTTCGCCTGGTGAAAGTGACTTCCCTCGACCTCAACCTCCTTGTCGTCCTCGACGCCGTGCTGGAGGAGGGCAGCGTCACCGCGGCAGCCCGTCGGCTGGACCTGTCGGTGCCCGCCGTCAGCCGGGCCCTGGGACGGCTGCGAACCGCCTTCGCCGATCCCCTGCTGGTGCGCTCCAGCCGGGGCATGAAGCCGACCGCCCACGCACTGGCGCTGCGTCCGCGGGTACGCGCTCTGGTCGAGGACGCGCAGAACCTGCTGGGGCCCGCCGAGGGAGACACGGTGGCCACATTGCGCCGTGCCTTCACCATCCTGGCGCCCGAGGATCTGATCGCGTGCTTCGGCACGGACCTGCTGACCCGCGTGCGGTGCGAGGCCCCCGGCGTCCAACTGCGCTTCCTCAGCGAGGGCCGGACGGCCGACGAGGGCACGGCGGTACGAGAGGGCACCGCCGATATCGCGATCAGCGTCAACGCCCCCAAGGAAGCCGACCTCCGCGCCGAGGGCCTGGTCCGAGAGCCGCTACTCGGCGTGGTCCGCGCCGGCCACCCGCTGAGCCGCGGCGAGACCACGACGGCCCGCTTCGTGGCGTGGGACCACGTCGTGGTCTCCCGCCACGGCCGGCTACGCACCGCGACCGACAGACTCCTGAAGGCCGAAGGAGTGCGGCGCACCGTGACGGCCTCCGTACCCGACTTCACGACGGCGCTGCGCCTGATCGCCACCAGCGACCTGGTCGGGATCGCGCCAGTCGCCCTGGCCCGAAGCCTGGCAGACCCACTCGAACTGGCCACCTTCCCCCTGCCGTTGAACCTGAAGCCGCTACGCGTCAGCTTGCTGTGGCACCCCCGCCGCGAGAACGATCCGTCCCACCGCTGGCTGCGCACCCACGTCCGCGAAGCAGCCGGTCGGCCCGCTGGACACCATGAAGCTGGACCGTCGGCTCCGAGGCGGGCCCCTGCGCAGGGAGGTGCTCACCCGGTACAACGCGGTACCTACCCGTGAACTCGAGATCTACCTTTCAGCCCAACAACCCACACCACGACACGAGAACGGCACCCCGGGGAGTGGTGAATGGAATGGCCCTTGGCATCGGGCCGACTGACCCGAGCCCGCCGCAGCCACTACAAACGAAGAGGCCACACCCCATAACTGTGATTGCAGTACTAAACCACCGAGTCGGCGACGGTGCCCGTTGACCGGAGCCGCTGGGAAGCATTCAGCGGCCCCGGCCAACAGGCCCTTCGTTCGAACCCCCCGCCGGCTTGGAGCGGGCCACCTGTCGGCACCGACAGATCACCCGAAAAGTGAAGTCACTCAACACCCGGGCAGGCCGACACGGGGCTCCTCAGCTTCTACAGATGCGCTAGGCCGACCGCGTCCATGTCCTCCTTGAGCTGCTGGATTGCGGACAGGGGCACGGAGTTCTGCAGGCGGGCGGCGACGGTCGCGGCGCCGGAGGCGATCGGCTCGCCGTCGAACGCGGCGGCGAACTGGGAGAGCAGGGCCCCGGCGAGCGCGAGCAGGGCGGCGTCGACGCGGACGGTCTGCGCGTCGGGATGGGCGGTGGCGGGGTGCCGGTCGACGATGGCCGCGAGCCGGTCCCGGTCGTCACGTTCCAGGGCGGTGGTCATACCGCTCATCCTGCGCTCGCCGCACAGGCCAGGCTGCCGCTCGGCCGACGCGGCCCGCGCGTGTTCACCCGTCCGGCTGCGGCCGGGGCACCGGTACCCGGCGGGTCAGGCTCGCCCGATGCACCACCAGCACCTGTACGACGCCGTCCGCACGACCCTGCACGACGCCGGCTACGCGCTCACCGAGCCCGGCACCCACCAGCCTCGCCGTCACCACGCGACCCGAGGGCGTCGCCCTGACGTGGACCCTCGGCCCGCAGCCGCCCACCCCGCCGTTCTTCGTGCTCTGCAGGCCGCCGTGGTGGTGCAGGGTGAGGGTGTTGTTGCTCGCCATGGGGGACGTCGGGAAGATCTGCGTTCCTGACGGCGGCAGGTCGTTGACCAGTTCCACGTCGGTGGGGCGGCCCTGTCGGGTGACGATGGTGGGCCCGAGGTAGTCCACATTCCGTGATCGCGAGGCAAGTGCCGAAAGCTGAAAGCCGGTGAGGGCAAGGGGGCAACAACTTCCGGGTCGTCTTGTACGGAAGGGATACGTGCGTCCGGGCATGCCCTCGCCGGCGAGCTGTCACGCTGCCGCCGGCGGCGATGGGTTCTCGGGCGGTACGGGCCGTCCTCGTTGCAACGCGCCGTGCCCAGCCCTGCATGTCCCGAATTTGACAGTTTGCCGCTTTTATGCTGTCTGGTGACCGCCGATGGTGCCTTCCGGTGCCGTGTTGTGCCTCCGCTTCGAAGGGGAAGGCGGCGGGTTTCGCTACGAGGAGAGGTACCTCCACGATGACCGGTGACGCTCGCGGAAGCGTTGATCCCTGCGGGGACACGGCGCGCAGACGCAGATCATGGATTCTCACCCGTCCACTGACGGACCCTCATCGGACTGCCGCGTCACCGGTGTCGGCTGCGGCCGGCCGGGCGGAGTTCGGGCGACGGCGGGGCGGGTGGCGTGTTGGGGTGAGCGCGGCGGTGTGCGCGCTGCTGACCGGTGCGGGGGTGCTGCCGGCCACCGCCGCACCGGTGGCCGCCCGCCACACGGGTAGTGTGCGGGCGGCGGTGAGTCGAACCTTCACCCTCATCGGCCGCCCGGAGACCTACACCGTTCCGGCCGGGGCGATGGTGACCATTACGGCGGACGGTGCCGGTGGCGGGGACCTGTCCCACTGTAGGCCGGAATACGACCGGCCCGGGGGAACCGGTGGGCGGGTGGTCACCAATCTGGCCACCACCGCGGCGACCACCTACACCATCAACGTCGGGGGCACCGGCGGCCAGGACTGCGGCACTGGTGCCGCGGGCGGGTACAACGGCGGTGGTGATGGCGGACCAGACTCGGGTGCCCATGACAGTGGTGCGGGTGGGGGTGGGGCGTCCAGCGTAAGCGCGGACGGCGCGTTGCTGGTCGTCGCGGGCGGTGGCGGTGGTGCCGGCAGTCCCGGGGGAGAAATTCTTCCGCCCTTCTACTCCGGGGGGCGCGGCGGTGACGGGGGGCTGAGCGCAGGCGGCGGCGGCAACGGTGACTTCCTGTTGACCGCCGTGCCGGGGGGAGGCGGCAAAGGCGGCAGTACCCCCGCCCATTCCCCCGGCGCGGGAGGTCAAGGCGCCGTCTACGCCAGGGGTCTGTGCGCGGGCTACAGCGGCTTTGGGGGAGGCAGCTTCTCCGGTGCCGCGGTAGGCGCCGGCGGCGCAGGGGGCGCGGGCGGAACGGTGGATAAGGACTTCTGTGCCGTATCAGCGGGCGGTGGTGGCGGCGGCGGCGGATACTTCGGTGGTGGCGGCGGCGGGGCTTCCGCCAACCCCTGGGCCGGCGGCTTCTATGTGCTTAATGCCACTGGGGGCGGTGGTGGGGGCGGCAGCAGCTTCGCCACGCCATCGGGCGCCGGCACCCGCTACACCACATCCCCGATCGGCACGGCCAACCACGACGGCCAGGTGACCATCTCCTACAGGGTGCTCTCCGCCATCACCGCTACCGCCGGAACCCCGCAGTCCGCCCCCATCAACAGATTCTTCCTCACTCGCTTCCAGGCCACCGTCACCGACACCGGTGGCGACCCCGTGCCCGGGGTGCCGGTGACCTTCACCGCGCCGCCCCTCACCGGCCCGTCCGGGAGGTTCGATCTTCTCGACCCCTCTGCCATCGTGTTCACTGACGCGAACGGCGTGGCGACCGCGCCCACCTTCTTCGCCAACGACACCGTCGGCTCCTACACCGTCACCGCCGGCCTGACCGACGACCCCGCCATCCCCCCGGCGTCCTTCGCACTGACCAACACCGGACCCACCACCCTGGCGATCTCCAAGCGCCATACCGGGAACTTCGTCCAGGGGCAGCAGGGCACGTACGCGATCACGGTGGGCAACTCCGCCGGGGCCAAGCCGACCGACGGCACCACCGTCACCATGACGGACACCCTGCCGTCCGGGCTGACCGCCACCAACATCAACGGCACCGGGTGGACCTGCACCCTGAACACCCTGACCTGCACCCGCACCGACCCCCTGCCCGCCGGTCAGAACTACCCGGACATCACGCTGACGGTCAACGTCGCGCCGAAAGCTCCGTCGCAGGTGACCAACACCGCCGCGGTCACGGGAGGCGGCGACACCACCACCCACACCGCCACCGACCCCACCGCCATCACTCCGCCTGGTGAGCCGTCCTTGACGATCTCCAAGCGCCATACCGGGAACTTCCTCCAGGGGCAGCAGAGCACGTACACGATCACGGTGGGCAACTCCCCGGGGGCCGCGCCGACCGACGGCACCACCGTGACCATGACGGACACCCTCCCCTCCGGGCTGACCGCCGTCGGCATCAACGGCACCGGGTGGACCTGCACCCTGAACACCCTGACCTGCACCCGCGGCAACCCCCTGCCCGCCGGCCAGAAATACCCGGACATCACGCTGACGGTCAACGTCTCACCGACCGCCCCCGCACAGGTCACCAACACCGCCGCGGTCACGGGAGGCGGCGACACCACCACCCAGACCGCCACCGACCCCACCGCCATCGAGCCCGCACCACCATCGCTGACGATCAGCAAGACGCACACCGGGAACTTCACCCAAGGCCGGCAAGGCACGTACACGATCACCGTGGGAAACAACGGGATCGGGCCGACCGACGGCACCACCGTGACCATGCACGACACCCTCCCCGCAGGGCTGACCGCGGCCGGTATCAGCGGCCCGGGGTGGACCTGTGACGTGGGCACGGTGAGCTGCACCCGCAGCGACGTCCTGCCCGCCGGTCAGAACTACCCGGACATCACGCTGACGGTCAACGTCTCACCGACCGCCCCCGCACAGATCACCAACACCGCCACCGCCACCGGCGGCGGCGACCCCACCACCCACACCGCCACCGACCCCACCACCATCAACCCCGCACCACCATCGCTGACGATCAGCAAGACCCACTCCGGTAAGTTCAACCCGGGCCAGGGCGGCATCTACACGATCACGGTGGGCAACGCCGGCGGAGCCGGGCCGACCGACGCCACCACCGTCACCATGACGGACATCCTGCCGTCCGGGCTGACCGCCACCAATATCAACGGCACCGGGTGGACCTGCACCCTGAACACCCTGACCTGCACCCGCGGCAACCCCCTGCCCGCCGGCCAGAACTACCCGGACATCACGCTGACGGTCAACGTCTCACCGGCCGCTCCCCACGAGTTCGTCAACATCGCCACGGTCACCGGAGGCGGTGACACCACCACCCACACCGCCACCGACACCGTCACCCGCGGCACCCCACCGTCGCTGACGATCAGCAAAACCCACCCCAGGGACTTCACCCAAGGCAGAAGGGGCCTCTACACGATCACCGTGGGAAACAACGGGAGCGGGCCGACCGACGGCACCACCGTGACCATGAAAGACACCCTCCCGCCGGGGCTGACCGCGACCGGTATCAGCGGCCCGGGCTGGACCTGCGACCAGCACGCGCTGACCTGCACCCGCAGCGACGCACTGCCCGCCGGCCAGAACTACCCGGACATCACGCTGACGGTCAACGTCTCCTGCCACACCCGCCACGAGGTCACCAACACCGCAACCGTCACCGGAGGCGGCGACACCACCACCCACACCGCCACCGACCCCACCACCATCAAGCACGACGAACACGGCGAGGGCGGCGGGCACGGCGAGCACTGCGACAACGAGCACCGCTCCACCGACCGGGAGGTGGACCTCACGGGCGTGTAAACAGGCGCCCGACCCGACAGGAAACGCGGCGGGGGGGGGAAAAAAAAGGGGTACAAGCACGGGGGGGTGAACCGCGCCGGGGAAGCTGGGAAGGGGACGCTGTGCCCTTATCAAAAAGAGGGAACGAAGGAAAG